>NC_011772.1:5110000-5387334 GCF_000021305.1 Bacillus cereus G9842 | reverse complement strand
GTGAAAACACAACTATAATATCAAAAAAAAGTGGCTATAGCAATGAATTTAAGAAAGTTATCCACAAAATCAATACCTTGTGGAATAAACTTGTCCACAACACGATATACTGTGTAAAAGTGGGAAAAAAGTTTGTGGATATAAAAAACGTGAAAAAACATTTATCCACAAGGAAATATAGATGCTGTGAAAAAGTATGTGAATAGGTTCAAAATGAATATTTAATGAAAATTTCTAGAACCATTGACATTTTCCTAGTTGATTAACTATAATTTATAGGACTGTCTTTAACAGATATTCCTCAGGGAGGTGTCATATAATGAAAAGAACTTACCAACCAAATAAACGTAAGCGCAGCAAAGTACATGGTTTCCGCAGCCGTATGAGCACAGCGAACGGACGTAAAGTGCTAGCAGCTCGTCGTCGTAAAGGAAGAAAAGTATTATCTGCGTAGACCACTGATCGTTCAGTGGTCTTTTTTTCTAATAATAGTGAATTTCCGCTGATGAAATACAGGAGTGTCAATTGATATGAAGAAAAAACATCGTATAAAGAAGAATGATGAATTCCAGGCGGTTTTTCAAAAAGGAAAATCAAATGCGAATCGTCAGTTTGTTGTATACCAATTAGATAAAGAAGAACAGCCAAACTTTCGCATCGGCCTTTCTGTTAGCAAGAAAATAGGAAATGCAGTAGTTCGTAATCGAATTAAGCGCATGGTCCGTCAAGCTATTACAGAGTTAAAAGATGAGATAGATTCTGGAAAAGATTTTGTTATAATAGCAAGGAAGCCTTGTGCAGAGATGACATATGAAGAAGTAAAGAAAAGCTTAATTCATGTCTTTAAACGCTCTGGTATGAAAAGAATAAAAAAGTAGCGTAAGGAAATGAATTACACTATATACATACCGATACAAGGAGGAGTAGGCTTTGAAAAAGAAATTAGGTTTACTAGCCATGGTCGTTGCATTAATGGCGATTGCCACCGGTTGTAGTGAAACGGGTCAGCCGATTACATCGAAAAGTACTGGGATTTGGAATGAATATTTCGTATATCCGCTTTCTCAGTTAATCACGTATTTTGCCGACTTATTTAACAGTAATTACGGTTTAGCAATTGTTATTACAACTCTTATCATTCGTTTTGCATTATTACCATTAATGATTAAACAAACAAAGAGTACAAAAGCAATGCAAGCGTTACAACCAGAAATGGTGAAGTTAAAAGAGAAATATAGTTCTAAAGATCAAGCAACACAGCAAAAACTACAACAAGAAATGATGCAGTTATATCAAAAGAATGGTGTAAATCCATTGGCAGGATGTTTACCGATATTTGTTCAGATGCCTATTTTATTCGCGTTTTATCATGCGATTATGAGAACAACAGCAATTAGTGAACATACATTTTTATGGTTTGATTTAGGACAGGCAGATCCGTTCTATATCTTACCGGTTGTTGCAGCAATTACGACATTTATTCAGCAAAAGCTTGCAATGGCAGGAACAGCTGGTCAAAATCCGCAAATGGCAATGATGCTTTGGCTTATGCCGATTATGATTTTAATCTTTGCAATTAACTTCCCAGCTGCATTATCACTTTACTGGGTTGTTGGTAATATCTTTGGTATTGCTCAAATGTACTTTATCAAAGGGCCAGAGATTAAGGCTAGCAAAGCTGGAGGCTCAAGCAAGTGAGTATAATTACTGCTAAAGGACAAACAGTCGAGCTGGCAGTAGAGGATGCTTTAAGGCAATTAAATACATCAAAAGATCGAGTAGATATAAATATTGTCGATGAGGGTAAAAGAGGATTCTTAGGTTTATTTGGGAATCGTCCTGCAGTAGTAGAAGTTGTATTGAAGAAAGATCCAATTCAGGAATGTGAAGAATATTTAAGAAATGTTATTCACAATATGGGTGTGGAAGTTGAAATTAGTAAAGTTGTAAAAGGACGCGAGATCGAATTTACAATTTCTGGTGATGATGTAGGAGTTTTAATTGGAAAAAGAGGTAATACACTAAACTCTTTACAGTATTTAACAAAACTTGTTGCGAATCGTAACACGAAGCAGTATATAGGTATTACACTAGATGCTGAAAATTATCGTAGTAAAAGAAAAAGTACGCTAGAATCACTTTCTTATCGATTAGCGAAACAAGTATCTAATACGAAAAAAAGAGTTATTTTAGAACCGATGCCATCTTTTGAACGAAAAATTATTCATCAGGCATTATCAAATCATCAAGGTATCAAAACAACTTCTGAAGGAAATGAACCACATCGGCATGTTGTAATATCTCCTAAATGACCGGTTGCTCAAATGAGTGCCGGTTTTTTTGAGCGAAAAATAGATGTGGATAACTAAAAAACACTAAACTTATCCACTGTGAATAAGTTTAGTGTTTTTTACATGGGGATATAATAAAATGAGTTATTCTTCTTTTGTAGATAGGTTCGTTATGGTATCCTAATAATTTAGTGAAAGAAATAATCATGTTGAAATAGAGATAAATAAGCAAGTGAGGTGAAAGGACATGGAATTTGATACAATTGCTGCGATTTCCACAGCGCTTGGAGAGGGTGCAATTGCCATTGTTCGAGTAAGTGGGGATGATGCGGTTGAGAAAGTTGACCGTATTTTTAAAGGGAAGGATTTAACAGAGGTTCCTTCTCACACTATTCATTATGGTCATATCGTTGATTTAGATACAAATCAAGTTATTGAAGAAGTTATGGTGTCTATTATGCGCGCACCAAGGACTTTTACACGTGAAAATATAGTGGAAATTAACTGTCATGGCGGACTTGTTTCAGTAAATAAAGTATTGCAACTTATTCTAGCGCAAGGAGTACGATTGGCAGAACCGGGCGAATTTACAAAACGTGCTTTTTTAAATGGACGTATCGATTTATCACAAGCAGAAGCTGTTATGGATTTGATTCGAGCAAAAACAGATCGTGCGATGAATGTAGCAATTAATCAAATGGAAGGGCGATTATCTAAATTAATTGGTCGCCTACGTCAAGAAATATTAGAAACATTAGCTCATGTTGAGGTAAATATAGATTATCCAGAATACGATGATGTAGAAGAGATGACACATAATATTTTAATTGAGAAAGCGACGCATGTTCGTTCGGAAATCGAAAAAATATTAGAAACATCAAAACAAGGGAAAATTTTACGTGAAGGTATTGCTACAGCAATTATCGGTAGACCTAATGTTGGGAAATCATCGTTATTAAATAGTCTTGTTCAGGAGAAAAAAGCAATTGTAACTGATATTGCAGGAACAACTCGTGATGTTATTGAAGAGTACGTTAATGTGCGTGGTGTACCTCTTAAACTTATAGATACAGCCGGTATTCGTGAGACAGAAGATGTTGTTGAACGAATTGGTGTGGAGCGATCAAAAGAAATGATGAGCCAAGCAGATTTAGTATTAGTTGTTGTCAACTATAGCGAGGCTTTAACAAATGAGGATGAAGATCTATTCCATGCGGTACAAGGAAAAGACTTTATTGTTATTGTGAATAAGACTGATTTACCGCAAGCGATTGATATGGAACGTGTTACAGAGTTAGCTGCGGGAAATCGTGTTATTACAACATCCTTAATTGAGGAACAAGGAATAGATGAACTCGAAAAGGCAATAGCTGATTTATTCTTTGAAGGAACAATCGATTCTGCAGATATGACATATGTTTCTAATGCGAGACATATTGGATTATTAACACAAGCGGGACAAACAATCGGTGATGCAATTGAGGCAATAGAAAATGGTGTACCAATTGATATGGTGCAAATTGATTTAACAAGAACGTGGGAAATACTTGGTGAAATTACTGGTGACACAGTCCATGAAAGCCTAATTGACCAGTTGTTCTCTCAATTTTGTTTAGGAAAATAATATAGTGATGTTTTAGAAAGATAGAGATTATTAGGAGGAATAAACAATGGGATACAATGCCGGTTCATACGATGTCATAGTAATCGGTGCAGGTCATGCAGGATGTGAAGCTGGTCTTGCGGCAGCACGAATGGGCTCAAAAACATTAATGTTAACAATTAACTTAGATATGGTAGCTTTCATGCCATGTAACCCTTCTGTTGGTGGACCAGCAAAAGGGATTGTTGTTCGTGAAATTGATGCATTAGGCGGAGAAATGGGACGTAATATTGATAAAACTCATATTCAAATGCGTATGCTAAATACAGGTAAGGGGCCAGCTGTACGTGCACTTCGAGCGCAAGCTGATAAATTCTCTTACCAACATGAATTGAAGAAAACAATTGAAGAAACACCAAACTTAACGTTATTCCAAGGAATGGTAGAGCGTTTAATCGTTGAAGATGGTATGTGTAAAGGGGTAGTTACACAAGCTGGTGCAGAATATACAGCAAAAACCGTTGTAATTACGACTGGAACATTTTTACGTGGCGAGATTATCATGGGCGACTTAAAATATTCAAGCGGTCCAAATAATCAGCAACCGTCTATTACATTATCTGAGCATTTAGAGGAACTTGGGTTTGATCTTGTTAGATTTAAAACAGGGACACCTCCGCGTGTAAACAGTAATACAATTGACTACAGTAAAACAGAAATTCAACCGGGTGATGATAAGCCACGTTCGTTCTCTTTTGAAACAACGAAATTTATTATGGATCAAATTCCATGTTGGTTGACATATACAAGTACAGAAACACACCGTTTAATAGATGAAAATTTACATCGTTCAGCTATGTATTCTGGTATGATTAAAGGAACAGGCCCTAGATACTGTCCTTCTATTGAAGACAAAGTAGTAAGATTTAATGATAAACCACGTCATCAAATTTTCTTAGAGCCAGAAGGGCGTAATACACAAGAAGTATATGTGCAAGGTTTATCCACAAGCCTACCAGAAGATGTACAACGTGACATGCTTAGAACAATTCCAGGCCTAGAAAATGTTGAAATGATGCGCACAGGTTATGCAATTGAATATGATGCAATTGTGCCAACACAACTATGGCCAACACTTGAAACGAAAAAGATTAAAAATTTATATACAGCAGGACAAATTAATGGAACTTCTGGTTACGAAGAGGCGGCAGGACAAGGGCTTATGGCTGGGATTAATGCAGCATGCCGTTCTTTAGGTAAAAAAGAAGTTGTTTTAGGTCGTGAGGATGCTTATATTGGTGTCTTAATTGATGATCTTGTTACGAAAGGTACAAATGAACCATATCGTTTATTAACATCTCGTGCAGAATACCGTCTATTATTACGCCATGATAATGCTGATCTTCGTTTAACTGAAGTTGGTCGTGAAATTGGATTAATTAAAGAAGAGCGCTATGAGAGATTTACAAATAAAAAACTACAAATTGAACAGGAAAAGGAACGTTTAAGCAGCATTATTATTAAACCACGTCCTGAGGTTCAAGAATTAATTCGCAATATTGGCGGAAGTGAATTGAAAGATGGAATACGTGCGAGTGACTTATTACGTCGTCCAGAGATGACATATGAGCATATTCATCTTTTAGTACCAAGTGAAGTAGAATTAAGTGATGAAGTTACAGAACAAGTTGAAATTCAGATTAAGTACGAAGGATACATTGAAAAATCTTTACAGCAAGTAGAGCGTATGAAGAAAATGGAGAGTAAAAAAATACCTGTAGATATTGATTATGATGCGATTTCTAGCCTTGCCTCAGAAGCTAGACAGAAATTGAAAGATGTTCGTCCACTTTCAATGGGGCAGGCTTCACGTATTTCTGGCGTAAATCCAGCGGATATTTCCATTTTACTTGTTTATATAGAACAAGGAAAAATTGCGCGCGTATCGAACCAATAAATAGTAAGGAGATATTGCTAGATGAACATAGAACAATTTCAATCTATGCTAGAAGAGAAGGGGATCACCCTCTCTTCTAGACAGTTAGAGCAGTTCAAAATCTACTTTGAAACATTAGTAGAGTGGAATGAGAAAATGAACTTAACGGCTATTACAGAAAAAGAAGAAGTATACTTAAAACACTTTTTTGATTCTATTACAGCTGCTTTTTATTATGATTTTTCAAAACCGTTCTCAATTTGTGATGTTGGTGCAGGGGCTGGATTCCCAAGTATTCCTTTAAAAATCTGTTTCCCGCACTTAAAAGTAACAATTGTAGATTCATTGCAAAAACGTATTAATTTCTTAAATCACTTAGCACAAAAGTTAGAATTAAGTGATGTTGCATTTTGTCATGATCGTGCTGAAACATTTGGGAAAAAAGAAGGTGTACGTGAATCATACGATATTGTAATGGCACGTGCAGTTGCACGTCTTTCTGTATTAAGTGAGCTATGTTTACCACTTGTAAAAGTTGGAGGAACATTCATTGCAATGAAAGGTGCAGCAGCAAATGAAGAAATCGAAAATGGTAAGTATGCTTTAGAGGTGCTAGGCGGAGAGTTAAAAGAGATGTCTACGTTCCAATTACCGTTTGAAGAGAGTGAACGTAATATTTTATTAATCGAGAAAAAGCGCAAGACACCAAAGAAATATCCACGCAAACCGGGAACGCCCAATAAATTACCTATTGAAAAATAAATCTTATTAGACGTAAGATTAAATTATATAAATGAAAACGTAAATGTTTCATAGGAAACATTTTATGGAGAATAGTCAATAGGCCTAAAAGGTGGTGGAATATGTATGAAAAATACGTTTTCTCGTTTATTTGGCTTTGGAGATAAAGAGAGCGAATTCGAATTACAAGACGAAAGCCATGAAGAAATAGATAAAAAGGTATATGAAGAAATACAAGAAATTCCGATAGTAAATATTACCCCTAACCGTTATCAACCAAGAACAGTTTTTGATGATGCGCGTATTGATGAGCTAGCATTAACGATTCGTACACATGGACTTATTCAACCGATTGTTGTAAGGCAATATGAGGATGATAAGTACGAGATTATTGCTGGAGAAAGACGCTTTCGTGCGGCAACAAAGTTAGGTTGGGAAAAGGTTCCTGCAATTATAAAGAACTTAAATGATACAGAGACAGCTTCTGTAGCTTTAATTGAAAACTTGCAACGCGAGGAACTAACGGCAATCGAGGAAGCTGTGGCATATCAAAAGCTGATTGAGTTACATAATTTAACACAAGAAGCATTGGCACAACGACTTGGAAAAGGACAATCTACAATCGCAAATAAGTTGCGATTGTTAAAGTTGCCTGAAGAAATAAAAAGTGCATTATTAGAAAAAAGCATTACAGAACGTCACGCCCGCGCTCTCATTCCTTTAAAAAATGAGGAATTACAACTGAAGGTTTTACAGGAAATTGTGGAGAAACAACTGAATGTAAAGCAAACAGAAGAACGAATTGCGAAGTTACTAGAGGAAGCAAAACCGAAGCGTAAGGCAAAGCAAAAAGCAGTAAGTCGAGATACGAGGATTGCTATGAATACAATTAGACAATCTTTACAAATGGTTACTGAAAGTGGTTTGAATGTTAATTCTGAGGAAGAAGAATTTGATGAGTACTATCAAATTACAATTAAAATTCCAAAGAAAAAATAATAATGACGTGTTAGAGACCTTATCCTATTGGAGAGGTCTCTTTTACTATATTTTCTTGTTAAATGAAGAAGGAGTTTAGAAATAAATTTTGAAGTTTAATAAAGGACGTAAAAGAAAAAGTTTTATTTCATGTTACAATAAACGTAATTGTTATTAGAATAAGATAGAAAGGTTGAAAGTAGGTGACATCATGGGAAAAATCATTGCTATTGCTAATCAAAAAGGCGGTGTTGGAAAAACCACAACATCTGTTAATTTAGGGGCTGGATTGGCGCAAGTAGGTAAAAAAGTCCTTCTTGTAGATATTGATGCTCAAGGAAATGCAACGACTGGTGTGGGAATTGAAAAATCTGAATTAGATCAATGTATTTACAACGTTCTTGTGGAAGATGCAGATGTTCAAGGGGTTATACAGAAAACCGCAACGGAAAACTTAGATGTTCTACCCGCTACAATTCAATTGGCTGGTGCTGAAATTGAATTGGTACCGACTATTTCCCGGGAAGTACGTTTACAAAGAGCATTACAGCCAGTTCGTGATGAATATGATTATATTATTATCGACTGTCCCCCATCTTTAGGGTTATTAACAATTAATGCATTAACAGCAGCAGATTCTGTTATTATTCCTGTACAGTGTGAATATTACGCACTAGAAGGGTTAAGTCAGCTATTAAATACAGTTCGACTTGTACAAAAACATTTAAATAAAAATTTAGCAATTCAAGGTGTATTGTTAACGATGTTGGATGCCCGTACAAATTTAGGGATCCAAGTTATAGATGAAGTGAAAAAGTATTTTAGGGATAAAGTATATCGCTCGATTATTCCGCGTAATGTACGCTTGAGTGAGGCTCCAAGTCATGGGAAACCTATTATGCAGTATGACGCTAAATCAAGAGGAGCAGAAGTATATATAGATTTAGCAGAGGAAGTGATTGCAGGTGGCTAAGGGATTAGGAAGAGGAATTAATGTGTTTTTTCCTGATTTAGATGTGAAAGAAGAGGAAACAATTCAGGAGATTCTTGTAACTGAATTAAGGCCAAATCCATATCAACCGCGTAAACACTTTAATAAAGAGGCTATTCAGGAATTAGCAATTTCGATTAAGGAACACGGTATTCTACAACCATTAATTGCTAGGAAGAGTATTAAAGGATATGAAATCGTTGCAGGTGAAAGACGATTTCGTGCTGCAAAAGAGGCTGGTTTAGAAAAGGTACCTGCGGTTGTAAGACAATTAACTGAACAGCAAATGATGGAATTTGCTTTGTTAGAAAACTTACAACGAGAAGATTTAAATCCTATGGAAGAGGCAATGGCATACCAGATGTTAATGAATGAGCTAAATGTAACGCAAGAACAATTAGCGAAACGTCTTGGCAAAAGCAGACCTTACATTGCAAATTATACTCGGTTATTAAGCCTCCCTTCGTTCGTCCAAGATATGATTGCAAATGGTCAACTTTCAATGGCTCATGGGAGAACTTTACTTACGATAAAAGATGAAGAACAATTGAAGTCCTTATTGAAACGCATTGAAAAAGAAGGATTAAATGTTCGTCAATTAGAGAAAATCGTCCAAGAGATTAATCAACACGTTTCACGTGAAACAAAAAAAGTGAAAAAAGAGCGAAATATATTTTTCGTAGAACGTGAAACGTTCTTAAGAGAAAAGTTTGGCACAGATGTGAAAATTAAAGAGACGAAAAAAGAAAAAGGTAAAATCGAAATTGAATTTTTTAATAAAGAAGATTTGAATCGTATTTTAGAACTATTATCACAAAAAAAATAAAGAGCAAACCATCTTATTATTTATAGATGGTTTGCTTTTTTTAGTGCGGATAATTTTTGATCCGTCTCTTTTATACTTTGTGCGATTACATCGGCCATTTTCATAACTAAACTTAATCTTGTATTTTGAAGAACGAAAAACTCCATAAACCCATTTAGATTGACGATACCGTGTATATGCAGATCACCAACTGCAGGTAATTTCTTATTCATAGCAGCTCCAGGCTTACTAGGGCCCTTTCCAATAGTGATTGACCCGATATTTTGAGACTTTCCTAAACATGCATCAACAGCAATTATAAATGCAGCAGGATATTCTTTCTGTATATTTTGAATTTTTTCTTCTAAATTTAGCGCATGTACTGGCTCATCTAGTGTACCGAATACTTGGAGGTTTTTGATGTCTATTTGTTCAAGTTTTGTACCAACTAACGGGCCGAGTGCGTCACCTGTAGAACGATCTGTTCCGATACAAACGAGAATGAGTGGTATATTAGTTTTAATAGGAATGTGGGTAAGTAAGAAATTACTGATTATCTCAGAGGCTTCTAGATCCTGGTGCATAACGTTTTGAGTTTCTTTCTCAAAAAATGGTAAGCGAAAACTTCCAATATTCATGAAGCACCCATCCTTTTAATAAATTTTCAATATATGTTATATAGTGAGAAAAATGGAAATCTATAAGTGCGTAATTTTTGCAAAATGTGAATGAAAACGGAAATAATAGTACTATTATATATATATTCGTTCAATTTTATACCTGAATGGCGGGGGTAAAATAGGATTAAAATCATAAAATTTTTTCAGCAATTAGAGGACTTCTGATACAATAATAAGGATAACTAAAAAGAAATTTTAGCTAGAGAGGTAGAGGTACATGGATTTATTAACGAAGTGGTTTAATTCTACGAAACAGTATTTATTAGATGCTGATCGTTGGGCTCATATTGGAGTTGCGACATTAAAAATATGTATTATTTTAATAATCGGTGCAGTTGTTGTGCGAATTGCAAGAGCGGTTGTACGAAATGCGTTTCGTATGGGGAGTCGTTCTCCAATTCAAATTTCAGAACGTCGTACAGTTACAGTAGCGAAATTACTTGAAAATATTGTAGCGTACGTTGTTATGTTTATTATGCTGATTGCGATTTTAGGTGTGTTTGATATTAATGCATCAGGTTTATTAGCGGGTGCCGGGGTAATTGGTTTAGCAGTCGGATTTGGTGCTCAAAGTTTAGTGAAGGACGTTATTACAGGTTTATTTATTTTGCTAGAAGATCAGTTTTCAGTTGGCGATTATGTTAAAATCGGTCAATTTGAAGGAGTCGTTTTAGAAATTGGACTTCGTACAACGAAAGTAAAGAGTTGGACAGGTGAAATTCATACTTTACCAAACGGAAGTATTATCCAAGTTACTAACTACTCAGTTAGTAATAGTGTAGCATTTGTTGATGTATCTATTTCATATGAGGCTGATATTGCGAAAGCAGAGCAGGTTATTGAAGATTTATTAGTAGAGTTACCTTCAAAGTACGAAAAAATGGTAACAACACCTCAATTATTAGGTGTGCAAACGTTAGCTGCATCAGAAGTTATATTACGCGTTATTGCTGAAGTAGAGCCGATGCAACATGCAGTTATTGCAAGGGCACTTCGTAAAGAGATTAAAAATCGTCTTGATTTACATGGAATTGAAATTCCATATCCACGTATGGTTTTATATAATCGTGAAGAATTGGTTAGTGGAAAAGCAATTTAGTATGGAGAGGAGGAGTTTGAAGAGTGGAGCAAAAGGAATATAACTTGTACGATGTTGTGGAAATGAAGAAAGCACATCCATGTGGCGAGAATCGTTGGAAAATTATTCGTATGGGAATGGATATCCGCATTAAGTGCGAGGGATGTGACCATTCAGTAATGATTACTCGAAGAGAGTTTGATCGTAAGGTGAAAAAAATACTTGTGAAGCACGAAGAATAGAGAGAGAGTAACAGTTACAGTAGGTAACTGTTACTTTTTTTCGTTTGGCGGAAACTTGTCATTTTTTTCGTTACTATCTATAATGATGAAAGATTGAGACATAGGAGTGAAAAATATGGGATTAACGGCTGGGATTGTTGGATTACCTAACGTAGGGAAGTCCACTTTATTTAATGCAATTACACAAGCAGGAGCAGAATCTGCGAACTATCCATTCTGTACAATTGATCCAAACGTAGGGATTGTAGAAGTACCAGATGAGCGTTTAAATAAATTAACGGAATTAGTAGAACCGAAAAAGACTGTTCCGACTGTATTTGAGTTTACTGATATTGCAGGTATCGTAAAAGGTGCTAGTAAAGGTGAAGGTTTAGGAAATAAATTCTTATCTCACATTCGTCAAGTAGATGCAATTTGCCAAGTTGTTCGTTGTTTTGAAGACGAAAATATTACGCACGTTTCAGGGAAAGTAGATCCAATTGATGATATCGAAACAATCAACTTAGAGCTAATTTTAGCGGACTTAGAGTCTGTTGATAAGCGTATCGAGCGTGTTGCGAAATTAGCAAGACAAAAAGATAAAGAAGCTGTATATGAGCATGAAATTTTAGTTCGTTTAAAAGAGGCTTTTGAAGAGGGGAAACCGGCTCGTACTGTTGAATTTACAGAAGAGCAGATGAAGATTGTTAAAGGCCTTCATTTACTTACAACAAAAGAAATGTTATACGTAGCGAACGTAAGTGAAGACGATATTATCGATCCTTCGGAAAATAAATACGTACAAATGGTAAAAGAATTTGCAGAAAATGAAAATTCTCAAGTAATCGTTGTATGTGCAAAAATCGAATCAGAAATCGCTGAATTAGACGAGGAAGAGAAAAAAGTATTCCTTGAAGAACTAGGTATTGAAGAGTCTGGTTTAGATCAATTAATTCGTGCAGCATATGACCTATTAGGACTTGCTACTTACTTTACAGCTGGCGTTCAAGAAGTACGTGCTTGGACATTTAAACAAGGTATGAAGGCACCACAATGTGCTGGTGTTATTCATACAGACTTTGAGCGTGGATTTATTCGTGCAGAAACAGTTTCTTACGATGACTTAATGACAAACGGTTCTATGACAGCTGCAAAAGAAGCTGGAAAAGTACGTTTAGAAGGAAAAGAGTATATCGTAAAAGATGGAGATGTTATGCACTTCCGTTTTAACGTTTAATTTAATATTTCCTAGGAAAAATAAAGATATGAGCTTGGCGAATATATTATATGTTTGCCAAGTTTTTTATGTATTGGTGAGTTGATTCATATAACTTACTATGATATAATCTAAACTCGTGAGTAATTACTATAAATTAATTGCTCCTTGCCCATTATGGGCCGTTTAGACCAAAAGGAGGTGAAAGTGTAATGAGAAAGTACGAAATTATGTACATCATTCGTCCTGGCGTTGAAGAAGAAGCTCAAAAAGCTTTAGTTGAACGTTTTGCAGGTGTTTTAACAAACAATGGTGCAGAAATCATTAACACGAAAGAGTGGGGTAAGCGTCGTTTAGCTTACGAAATCAACGACTTACGTGAAGGTTTCTACATGATCTTAAACGTGAACTCTAACGCAGAAGCGATTAACGAATTCGACCGTTTAGCTAAGATCAACGAAGATATCCTTCGTCATATCGTTGTTAAAGAAGAAGAAAAATAATTGATATATAAGGGAGAGTGGTTCGATTGATGAATCGTGTTATCCTCGTTGGTCGTTTAACTAAGGACCCTGACTTACGTTACACGCCCAATGGTGTTGCAGTAGCTACTTTTACGTTAGCTGTGAATCGCGCATTTGCGAATCAACAAGGTGAGCGTGAAGCTGACTTTATTAATTGTGTAATATGGCGTAAACAAGCAGAAAACGTAGCAAATTATTTGAAAAAAGGAAGCTTAGCAGGCGTAGATGGACGTCTTCAAACTCGTAATTACGATGGACAAGACGGTAAACGTGTGTATGTAACAGAAGTTCTTGCGGAAAGCGTACAATTTTTAGAGCCGCGTAATGGCGGTGGGGAGCAACGTGGTTCATTCAATCAGCAACCATCAGGAGCTGGTTTCGGTAACCAAAGCTCTAACCCATTTGGTCAATCTAGTAATTCAGGTAACCAAGGTAATCAAGGGAACTCTGGATTTACGAAGAATGACGATCCATTTTCAAATGTAGGTCAACCGATCGACATTTCCGACGACGATTTACCGTTCTAATACAGTAAATTTGTTAGTTTTAACAAAGAATGGAGGGAAATAGACATGGCAGGACGCAAAGGTGGACGTGCGAAACGTCGTAAGGTGTGTTTCTTCACAGCTAACGGCATCACTCGCATTGACTATAAAGATGTTGATTTATTAAAACGTTTCGTTTCTGAGCGTGGTAAAATTTTACCTCGTCGTGTAACAGGGACAAGCGCAAAATACCAACGCAAACTTACAGTTGCAATTAAACGTGCTCGTCAAATGGCACTTTTACCATATGTTGGTGAATAATAGCGTATGAAATGCACAGTAGAGTCGGACTCTACTGTGCATTTTGCTATGCTTTTCTTTTTGAAAGAGAGGTTAAAATGTGAAACAAACAAAGTTTATTACAGAAGGTGCAGCGTTATTAGCTATATATGCAATTTTATTGCTTATATCTATGTATGTTCCGATTTTGGGTACTGTTGTAACTTTTGCTTTGCCGTTACCATTTATACTATTAACGATAAGACATAAACTATCTAATGTGCTCATGATTTTTGTAGCATCACTTTTTGTTACTATTATTGTGAGTCAACCTATGAATTTAGTGAAGACAATTATGTTTGGATTGATAGGGATTGTTTTAGGATATATGTATAAAACAAGAAAAAAGTCAGTAGAAATCTTAATAGCGGGGACGCTTGCATACTTAATTGGTTTTGTACTTATTTATGTTGCGAGTATAAAGTTTTTCAACATAGATATAATGAAGCAAATGCAAAGTATGTTTAGTGAAAGTATGGTGCAAAGTGAAAAGATAGTAAGTGCTACAGGTATGCCGATTAGTAAGGAACAAAAAGAGTTACTTACACAAATGAATGATATATTACAATCGTTATTTCCAAGTATACTTGTTCTAGTTTCAGTATGTTTTTCTTGGATTACAGTGATAATATCAGGTAGTGTTTTGAAAAAGTTAAAACATGACATTATACCTTGGCCTAAATTTAAAGATATACAATTACCAAAGAGTATTGTTTGGTATTACGTTATATTTATTTTGTTAGCAACTTTTATAAAAGTAGAACCAACATCATATTTACATATGGTATTTTCTAACCTAAATGTCATATTTACACTATTGCTTGTACTGCAAGGTCTGACATTTATCGCCTTTTTAGCGTATAGAAAAGGTTTTACTAAAGGGATTCCTATTATTAGTTTTATTGCATGCATGTTTATTCCGATGCTGTTTCCTCTTGTGACAATCTTAGGTATAATTGACTTAGGGATTTCATTGCGTTCTAAAATAGGGGGATAAAACAATATTCCTTATACTATTTTAATCTGTTTAACTAACTGGAAGGTGAGTTAGTTTTACTTTATAGGAGTTGTATACATGCCTGAATTTGATAAGAAACAGTGGTTTTTATATCCTGTTTATGTATTGGCATTTTTTGTGTTTGTGCTCATTTCAATTCTCTGTTATTTTCATTTAATTATGGGAATAGCTGCTTTTGTCATTTTTTGTATCGTATTTTTTATCGTTATACGATTTGAACTTAATTTTCAAAGGAATTTCGAAAAGCATACGACAGATATGATTACAAGAGTAAAGAAAGTAAGTAATGAAGCATTTAACCAAATGCCGATTGGTATTTTGTTATACAATAAGGATTATGGGATTGATTGGGCAAATCCTTATTTATCTTCATGTCTGGGACAGCATGCATTAGCTGGATGGCACCTTTACGATGTATCAGAAACATTACTTCTTTTCATTAAAGGAGAAACTTCTGATGATATAGTCTCTTTAAATAATCGAAAGTTTCGCGTTTTTGTAAGGAAAGAAGAAAAGTTAATTTATTTCTTTGATGTAACGGAACAAACAGAAATCGAAAAGATGTATGAGGATCAACGTACTGTTTTAGCTGTAATTTATTTGGATAATTATGATGAAGTTACACAAGGATTAGATGATCAATTACGTACGAATATAACAAGTCTTGTGACATCGCGACTAAATGAATGGGCACTTAAGTATGGTGCGTATTTAAAACGTGCATCTTCAGAAAGATTCTTCGTTGTGCTAAATGAAAGTATTCTGACGCAAATGGAGAAAGGGAAATTTAGTATTTTAGATCAGGTGCGTGAAGAAACATCTAAAAGGAATATACCACTTACATTAAGTGTAGGTGTCGGATCAGGTGATTTACCTTTGTCAGAGCTTGGGGCAATGGCTCAATCTGGTTTAGACCTTGCGCTTGGACGCGGGGGAGATCAAGTAGCTATTAAACAAGCGACAGGTAAAGTTAAGTTCTATGGAGGCAAGACAAATCCGGTTGAAAAGCGTACCCGTGTACGTGCTAGGGTCATTTCGCATGCGTTAAAGGATTTAGTATTAGAAAGTAGTAATGTCATTATCATGGGGCATAGGGCTCCTGATATGGACGCAATTGGTGCTGCGATTGGTATTTTAAAAGTGGCTCAATTAAACGAGCGTAAAGGATATATTGTATTAGATGAAAATGATTCTGATAAGGGAATTAAACGCTTGATGGACAAAGTGAAACAAAATGAGGAATTATGGTCTCACTTTATTACTCCAGAGCAAGCGATGGAATTTGCGAATGATGAGTCATTACTTGTTGTTGTTGATACACATAAACCTTCTATGGTGATGGAACAAAAATTGTTACATAAAATTGAAAATGTAGTAGTTATCGATCATCATCGCCGTGGAGAAGATTTTATTGAAGATCCATTGCTAGTTTATATGGAACCATATGCTTCTTCAACGGCAGAACTGGTTACAGAATTACTTGAGTATCAACCGAAAAATTTAAAGATGACAATGTTAGAAGCAACGGCATTGTTAGCGGGGATTATTGTCGACACGAAAAGTTTCACATTCCGGACGGGGGCTCGTACGTTTGATGCTGCTTCCTATTTACGCTCACATGGTGCAGATACTGTACTTGTACAAGAACTTTTAAAGGAAGATATGGATCAGTATTTACGGGTTGCAAAAGCTATAAAAAATGCGTACATTTATAAAAATGGAATTGCGATTGCTAAAGTTGATAGTGATGATTACTACGATCAAGTGCTTATTGCGCAATCAGCTGACACGTTATTAACAATGACAGGAATTATTGCATCATTTGTTGTTGCGAAACGTGGCGAGAATCTCATTGGAATTAGCAGCAGGTCTTTAGGTGAAGTGAATGTGCAGCTAATTATGGAAAACTTAGGTGGTGGCGGGCATTTGACGAATGCAGCCACACAAATGAAAAATGTTACAGTAGATGAAGCCGAGGAGAAGCTTCGATTTGTTATTGATGACTATTTACAGGGAGGCACACAATCATGAAAGTAATTTTTCTAAAAGACGTAAAAGGTAAAGGTAAAAAAGGAGAAGTAAAAAACGTACCAGATGGCTATGCAAATAACTTCTTACTAAAACAGGGATTGGCTGCTGAAGCAACAAATAGCAGTATGAAAACTTTAGAAGCTCAAAAGCGTAAAGAAGAAAAAGATGCAGCAGCAGAAGTTGAGAATGCAAAAGAGCTGAAAGAAACATTAGAGAAATTAACTGTAGAAGTAAAAGCGAAATCTGGAGAAGGTGGCCGTTTATTCGGTTCTATTACGAGCAAACAAATCGTAGATGCGATGCAAAAATCACATAAAATTAAACTTGATAAACGTAAATTTGAAATGGATGATGCAATCCGTGCATTAGGCTACACAAATGTAACAGTGAAATTGCATCCGCAAGTAACAGCGACAGTAAAAGTTCATGTTAGTGAACAATAAAAATAAATTAAGCAAGGAGGATTGCGTATGAGTGATGTACTTGCTGATCGTACCCCTCCGCATAATATAGAAGCCGAGCAGGCGGTTTTAGGGGCCATATTAATTGATCAAGATGCGTTAACATCAGCATCAGAGTTATTGGTACCTGACTCATTCTATCGAACGAAACATCAAAAGATTTTTGAGGTAATGCTTGGGTTATCTGACAAAGGAGAACCGATCGATTTAGTAATAATGACATCAGCGATGGCTGATCAAGGATTACTAGAAGAAGTTGGTGGAGTGTCTTATCTAGCAGAGTTAGCAGAAGTTGTTCCAACAGCTGCTAACGTTGAATATTATGCACGTATCATCGCTGAAAAGGCACTTTTACGTCGTTTAATTCGAACAGCGACTCATATTGTGTCGGATGGATACGAGAGAGAAGATGACGTAGACGGCCTTTTAAATGAGGCCGAGAAAAAAATATTAGAAGTATCCCATCAAACGAATGCAAAAGCATTTCAAAATATTAAAGATGTTCTTGTAGATGCTTATGATAAAATTGAACTTTTGCATAATCAAAAAGGTGAAGTTACTGGGATACCAACTGGATTTACTGAATTAGATAAGATGACGGCAGGTTTCCAGCGAAATGATTTAATCATCGTAGCAGCACGTCCGTCAGTAGGGAAAACTGCATTTTCATTAAATATTGCACAAAACGTAGCGACGAAAACGGATGAAAATGTAGCGATTTTTAGTTTGGAGATGGGCTCCGATCAGCTTGTTATGCGTATGCTTTGTGCAGAAGGAAATATCGATGCGCAAAGACTTCGTACCGGGTCATTAACTTCTGATGATTGGGCGAAATTAACAATGGCGATGGGTAGTCTTTCAAATGCCGGTATATATATTGATGATACACCAGGAATTAAGGTAAATGAGATTCGAGCGAAATGTCGTAGACTAAAGCAAGAACAAGGTCTTGGTATGGTTTTAATTGACTACTTACAGCTTATTCAAGGAAGTGGGAAATCAGGTGAGAACCGTCAGCAGGAGGTATCTGAGATTTCTCGTACTTTAAAAGGGATTGCGCGTGAATTGCAAGTGCCTGTTATTGCCTTATCACAGTTATCTCGTGGTGTAGAATCTCGTCAGGATAAACGCCCGATGATGTCTGATATTCGTGAATCTGGTAGTATTGAGCAGGATGCTGATATTGTAGCTTTCCTATATCGTGAAGATTACTATGACCGTGAAACGGAAAATAAAAATACGATTGAAATTATCATTGCAAAACAACGTAATGGTCCGGTAGGTTCAGTAGAGCTTGCGTTTGTTAAAGAATTTAATAAATTCGTTAATTTAGAACGACGCTTTGAGGATGGGGCATAAAGGCAGTATAAAAAAGAAACACATTTCTTATAATAAGATGTGTTTCTTTTTTTATGGGATAAAGATAAGGCTTTCATAAGGTGAAAATATAATTCTTACGAACGAAAATGATTTTTAATAAAAAAATGTTCGCTTTTTGGTTGACTTCTTTTTCGGTTTTGGTACAATTATATTGTTTGAATAGATCGTTTGAAAATTGCGGAGGTGCTTTAATAATGTCTTCAGTAGTAGTTGTAGGAACACAATGGGGCGACGAAGGAAAAGGTAAAATCACTGATTTTCTTTCTGAGCATGCGGAAGTAGTTGCAAGATATCAAGGTGGAAATAACGCGGGACATACAATTGTTTTCGGCGGAGTTAAATATAAGTTACACTTAATTCCATCTGGTATTTTCTATAAAGAGAAAATTTGTGTAATCGGAAATGGCTTAGTAGTAGATCCGAAAGCATTACTTGAAGAGTTAAAATACTTACACGACCGTGGTGTAAGTACTGATAATTTACGTGTAAGTAACCGTGCACACGTTATTTTACCTTATCACTTAAAACAAGATGAGTTAGAAGAGGCTAGTAAAGGTGATAACAAAATCGGTACAACGAAAAAAGGTATCGGTCCTGCATATATGGATAAAGCTGCTCGTATTGGTATCCGTATGGCTGATCTTTTAGACCGTGAAGCATTTAAAGAGAAGCTTGAGCGCAATTTAGTAGAGAAAAATCGTTTGTTTGAAAAAATGTACGATACAGAAGGTTTCAGCGTAGAGGAAATCTTTGAAGAGTACTTCGAATATGGACAACAAATCGCACAATATGTATGCGACACATCTGTTGTATTAAATGATGCACTAGATAACAATCACCGTGTATTATTTGAAGGTGCACAAGGTGTTATGCTTGATATTGACCACGGTACGTACCCGTTCGTTACATCTTCTAACCCGATTGCGGGTGGTGTAACAGTTGGAACTGGAGTTGGCCCTGCGAAAGTTACTCGCGTTGTAGGTGTATGTAAAGCATATACAAGCCGTGTTGGTGACGGTCCATTCCCTACTGAACTTAATGATGAAATTGGTCATCAAATTCGTGAAGTTGGTCGTGAGTACGGAACAACAACTGGTCGTCCGCGCCGCGTAGGTTGGTTCGATAGCGTTGTTGTAAGACATGCGCGTCGTGTTAGTGGTTTAACGGATCTATCATTAAATTCTATCGACGTTCTAACAGATATTCCAACTCTTAAAATTTGTGTTGCTTACAAATACAATGGCGAAGTTATCGATGAAGTTCCAGCAAACTTAAACATTTTAGCGAAATGTGAGCCTGTATATGAAGAGCTTCCAGGTTGGACAGAAGATATTACTGGTGTAAAATCATTAGACGAGCTTCCTGAAAATGCAAGAAAATACGTAGAACGTGTTTCTGAGTTAACAGGAATTCAATTATCTATGTTCTCAGTTGGACCAGATCGTAACCAAACGAATATTGTTCGTAATGTATACGAAGCTTAATTGATATTTTTAGAAAAAACTCATGTCCGCATGAGTTTTTTCTTATCTTTTATAAAAAAATGAAAAAAAGTATTGCGAAGAATACAGAATACATGTTATGATACATCTTGTCGTCACGAAAATATGACGTTGGTGAGTATGAGCCATTAGCTCAGTTGGTAGAGCATCTGACTTTTAATCAGAGGGTCGAAGGTTCGAATCCTTCATGGCTCACCATTTTATTTTTCGTGGCCCGTTGGTCAAGTGGTTAAGACACCGCCCTTTCACGGCGGTAACACGGGTTCGAATCCCGTACGGGTCATGTTTTTTTATGCTTATTTTTGGTCCCGTGGTGTAGTGGTTAACATGCCTGCCTGTCACGCAGGAGATCGCCGGTTCGACCCCGGTCGGGACCGCCACTTTTGTTTATACCACCATTAGTGGTTTTATATATAGTTTTGGCTCGGTAGCTCAGTCGGTAGAGCAGAGGACTGAAAATCCTCGTGTCGGCGGTTCGATTCCGTCCCGAGCCACTCTCAGGATATTAAGTGGGCCCACTTAATATCCTTTTTATTTATGTAATTTTACAAAACTGAGTAGTTATTTTAAAATAGAACGAGGAGCCTCTAGCAGTTGAAGCTAGAGGTTTTTCTATAGATCGTATAGGATGCCGTGTAAAAGTGGATCATACATGAGTCTATGAGAATAGAGGAGAAAATACTTAAACAAAGGATGCGGTCATATAGGACATACTATGTAAACATCGATATGTTTAGGGATTATTGACCATATTTTTATAAGGAGGAAATAGACGATGATGGGAAAGAAAATTTTAGTAGTTGATGATGAAAAGCCGATTGCAGATATTTTGAAGTTTAATCTAGAAAAAGAAGGTTTTGAAATAGTAATGGCGCATGATGGTGATGAAGCAATTGAAAAAGCTAATGAAGAACAACCAGATATGGTTTTATTAGATATTATGCTACCGGGTAAAGATGGATTAGAGGTTTGCCGTGAAATACGTAAAAGTTCAGAAATGCCGATTATTATGCTTACAGCAAAGGACTCTGAGATTGATAAAGTATTAGGGCTTGAGCTTGGGGCAGATGATTATGTAACGAAGCCATTTAGTACGAGGGAATTACTTGCTCGTGTGAAGGCGAATTTACGCCGTCATCAACAAGGTGGTTCTGCAGAAAAAGAAGAAAATACAGAAATGGTTATTGGACCAATTGTTATTAATCCAAATGCATATAGTGTAACGAAGCGCGAGGAAAATATCGAGCTTACACATCGTGAATTTGAGTTGCTACATTATTTAGCGAAACATTTAGGACAAGTTATGACACGCGAACATTTATTACAAACAGTTTGGGGTTATGACTATTTTGGAGATGTGCGCACAGTAGACGTAACAGTACGTCGTTTGCGTGAAAAAATTGAAGATAATCCAAGCCATCCTACTTTAATTGTAACTAGACGTGGAGTAGGGTATTACTTGCGTGACCCAGAGCAGGAATAGTATATGAAGAAAGTTGGTTTTTTTCAATCTATTCATTTAAAATTTGTGCTTATATATATGCTATTAATATTAATAGCGATGCAAGTTATTGGGGTTTATTTCGTAAGGGAATTAGAGAAGAGCCTAGTACAAGGTTTTAGGGATTCTTTAACGCAGCAAACAAACTTATTATCATATAACTTGAAACAAGAGTTTAAAAAAAGTTATACAAAAGCAGAAACAGAGTCAACAGATGAAACCATTAAAACTTCTATTCGAAAATTTGCCTCTGATCAAAAGAAAGTTATACAAGAGGTAAGTGTATTTGATTCGCATAGAAAGTTATTGGCTATTTCAGATGAATCAAAGCAGAATAAGGTGAATAGAACATCAACTGATATAGCTGTTCAGCGAGTGTTAGTACAAAAAAAGCCAGAAGTGAAAATTGAGAAGGATGGTAGTACAGGCCATCGTGTTCAAGTTATGCTTACTCCGATTCTAGATGATAATGGCAAGGATGCGCTTGGTGTTATATACATCGTTGCATCTATGGAAGATGTATATAAACAAATGAAGGATATAAATCAAATTTTTGCTACGGGAACAGTAATTGCCTTATTAGTAACGGCCGTACTTGGGATTTTATTGGCTCAAACAATTACAAGACCAATTTCAGATATGCGGAGACAAGCAATCGAAATGGCAAAAGGAAATTATTCGAGAAAAGTAAAAGTGCATAGCCATGATGAAATTGGACAACTGGCATTATCCTTCAATAATTTATCAAAAAAATTACAACAAGCTCGTTCTTCTACAGAAAGTGAAAGGCGTAAATTATCATCCGTTTTATCACATATGACAGATGGAGTAATTGCTACTGACCGAAAAGGGGATATTATTTTACTAAATGACCCTGCGGAAAAGATGTTAAATGTTTCTCGTGAAACAGCGCTCGATCAATCTGTTTTAGAGGTATTAGGGATACAGGAAGAATTTACGCTCGATCATTTATATGAAGAGCCAGATTCTGTGTTATTAGATTTTAGTACGAGAAACGAACCATATATTTTACGTGCTAGTTTCTCTGTTATTCAAAAAGAAACAGGGAAGGCCAATGGCTTAATTGCTGTACTATATGATGTAACAGAGCAGGAGCGTATAGAAGGGGAACGCCGTGAGTTTGTGGCGAATGTCTCTCATGAATTAAGGACGCCATTAACGACGATGCGCAGTTATTTAGAGGCACTTACAGATGGAGCGTGGCAGGATCCGAATATTGCACCACAATTTTTAACGGTTACACAAGAAGAAACAGAAAGAATGATTAGACTTGTAAATGCGTTGTTACAGCTATCTAAACTTGATAGTACAGAGCACCGTTTAATGAAAGAATGGGTCGACTTTACTGATTTCTTTAATAATGTTATTGATCGCTTTGAAATGTCTAAAGAGCAAAATGTAAGTTTCAAACGATCTTTCTCTAAAAAATCTAGGTTTATTGATATGGATACTGACAAAATTACTCAAGTGCTGTATAACATTATTTCTAACGCATTAAAGTATTCACCAGAAGGTGGAACAGTAACATATCGCTTACGTGATCGCGGTGATTTATTAGAAATTAGCGTAAGTGACCAAGGAATGGGTATTCCAAAAGAAAACGTTGATAAAATCTTTGAACGTTTTTATCGCGTAGATAAAGCTCGTTCAAGACAAATGGGTGGTACGGGACTTGGATTAGCAATTGCAAAAGAAATGATTGAGGCACATGGTGGCTCTATTTGGGCGAAGAGTGAAGAAGGAAAAGGGACAACTATTTATTTCACGTTACCAATGGCAGCAGATGAAGAGGACGATTGGGAATGAGTATGGAAAACTTTAAAACAATAGTTTTAATTAACCTAGTCGTAATTAGCCTATTTCTTACTTTTAACCTATGGACGTATGTGCCAGATTCTACATCCATGCAAAACGCGAAATTTGTACAGGGCAATGAAGGAACGAATCAAACTAAAATTGCCGATGTTGTCCGTCCTACTTCTATCATCGTGCATAAAGATAAAAATCATTATGGGAGCAGAAGAGAGGCAGATATAGAATCAATCTATAAGCCTCTGGAAGTAGGGGAACTACATGAGTTTAGAGAGATATCAATCACTAAGGGTGATTTCCTGTCCTATGTGCATGGTGAAGGGAAAATTGAACTTGTTTTCCCTACCGATATCCCATTTGATGCAGTTAAATCCATGTTTAACATGAAAGAGAAAGGTACAGATAAGCCTAAACATTTTAATCGTATTCTTCTTGATCCTTCTAGAAGTAAGGATCAAGAAATTAAAATTAACTTTGTTTCTGATGGTGATAACTTTAAAATATATGAGGCAAAATTAAGTGGCGTGTATTTAAAAGATATTGTAAATGCCCAAAATCAATTTATAGTATCAGCAAAGCCTTATTTTGATTATCAAATCAATGATATGAAAAAGTTATTTTTACCAGATGGAACGACAGAGTTAAACAATATAACATATATCTCATCTAATTTAGCAGTGGATACGTTTAAGAATGCTCTGTTTAGTGATCCTCGTTATTTAAGTCCAATTACTGAGATATCGAAAGAAACATTTACAGATGGTATTAGATCTATGGAAATTGAAGACGATCGTCACATGCTAAAGTATAAAAACTCTTCTGTCTTAACTGAGAAAACGATAGATAATTTAATGCTGTTACAAAAAAGCTTTGAATTCGTAAGTGGTCACAGTGGAAGTTTGGATTCATATCGTTTGGACTATATGAATAAAGGAGAGACAGTGTTTCGCTTACATGAAGATGGATATTCCGTATTCAATACAGATGGATTAGCTGAATTGAGACAAAAATGGGGATCAGAAGAAGTAATGGAATATGAAAGACCGTTGCTGTCTTTAAATACTAAAGGCATAGAACAGAAGGTTACTCTTCCGTCAGGGCATGTTGTAATAGCATCTCTAGAAAATAATCCAGAGATAAAGAAACAAGTAATTAAGGATATTGGTATTGGATACAAGTTATCACTAGATGGACAAGTAGTTCGACTACAACCAATTTGGTATGTAAAACTTGTTGAAGGTGAAACAGGTAAACAGAAAATCTATGAGTGGAGTGAGGGAGGACTAAATGGATTGGGATCGGATTAAAACCATATTTATTGTGACCTTTTTTGTTTTGGACCTCTTTCTCATTTTTCAATTCATTCAAAAGCAAGATAGTAATCAATTGGAGCTTATTGCAGAAACAAAGATAGATCAAGAATTAAAGGCAAACAAAATTACTATAGGGAATATCCCTAAGGAACCGAAAAAAGAGTCGTTTATTAGAGCGGAAAATAAAGCCTTTAAAGAAGATGATATACAGTCTTTGAAAAATCAAACGGCGCATATACAAAATATGTACAAGATAGAAAGTAAGCTAAAAGAGCCTTTTTTAAATACGAAATCATTATCAAAAGATAAGTATAATGAATTTTTGAAGAACTATGTATTGGATGGACAAAAGTATGAATTTGGAGCGGTGAAAGACTTTAAAATTTATTTCTTCCAAAAATATAAAGATAAGCCTATTTTCTATAATAATCAGGCGATGATTGTTGTGGAATTAAATGAAAAAAATGAACTTGTTTCATATACGCAGACAATGCTAACTGATTTAAAAGAAATGGGCGAAGGTGAAAAAACGAAAGAGCAAGAAATTATTACGGCTCAAACAGCTTTAGAAAATTTGTATTTAAAAAATAAAATTCATGGAAATACGCATGTTAAAGAAGCACAAATTGGCTATGCCACTCTTACCGCATCTACTTCTAATAACCAAGTACTTGCTCCAACGTGGAATTTAAAAACGGAGCAGAAACAGGACTTCTTTGTGAATGCAATTGAAGGACAAGTTATGGAATTAGGGGAAAAGGAAAATCAAGTGGTTGATGAACATACTGGAGTGAGAAAGAATGGGGTTGCATTTTAGCGTACTTGCAAGTGGAAGTACAGGAAATATGCTATACGTAGGAACCGATGAAAAAAAATTACTAGTCGATGCAGGTTTAAGTGGTAAAGCGACAGAGGCTTTATTTAAACAAGCAGAACTGAATATAAATGATGTATCAGGTATTCTTGTAACACATGAGCATAGTGATCATATTAAAGGGTTAGGTGTATTGGCGCGTAAATATGATTTACCCGTTTATGCGAATGAGAAAACATGGAATGCAATGGAACATTTAATAGGAAATATCCCAACTGAGCAAAAATTCATTTTCTCAGTTGGGGATGTGAAAACATTTGGTGATATTGAAGTCGAATCATTTGGAGTTTCTCATGATGCGGCAGAACCGATGTTTTATGCTTTCCATAACAATAATAGGAAATTAGCACTTATTACAGATACGGGATACGTAAGCGACCGTATGAAGGGCGTTATTAAGGGAGCTAATGCTTTCGTATTTGAAAGTAATCATGATGTGGAAATGCTTCGTATGGGACGTTACCCATGGAGCATTAAACGACGTATTTTAAGCGACGTTGGGCATGTTTGTAATGAAGATGCTGCATTAGCAATGGCAGATGTAATTACAGATGAGACAAAGCATATTTATTTAGCCCATTTAAGCTTAGATAATAACATGAAAGAACTAGCTCGTATGTCAGTATCACAAGTACTAGAGGAAAAAGGATTTGGAGTGGGTGAATCCTTTGAAATTCACGATACAGATCCAAAAATGCCTACAAAAATTCAATACGTATAATTCTTCATTTTAGTAAACAATAAAGGTGAATATAGTTGTTTTCAGGAAGATGGGTGAACAAATATGTCCTTTATTGATGAAGAAAATTATCGTATGAAACGTGCAGGGAAAAAGAAGCATAAAGGTATAGTTCTTTCTAGTATAGCGGGAACAATTGTAGGAGCTTCTTTATTTGCGTTTGGAGCTCCTTTATTTTCAAATTCTGCTGATACGCTTCCGCAAGCTGAAGCAAGCGGAAGTAATATGGCCGAAGCTCAAGGAATTAAACAGATTAGCTTTGTAGATGCTGTTGACCGTGCATCTGAAGCTGTTGTGGGCGTTATTAACATTCAACGAGATAACTTTTCAGAGGCAGATTCAGAGGCTGGTACAGGATCAGGAGTAATTTATAAAAAGACAAATGGTCAAGCTTATATTGTAACGAATAATCATGTTGTAGCTGGAGCGAATCGTATTGAAGTAAGTTTAAGTGACGGTAAGAAGGTTCCTGGAAAAGTATTAGGAACCGATGTAGTCACAGATTTAGCTGTATTAGAAATAGATGCAAAGCATGTGAAAAAAATAATTGAAATCGGCGATTCTAATACTGTTCGCAGAGGAGAGCCAGTCATTGCGATTGGAAATCCACTCGGACTGCAATTCTCTGGAACTGTTACACAAGGTATTATTTCAGCTAATGAACGTATTGTCCCTGTAGATTTAGATCAAGATGGACACTATGATTGGCAAGTAGAAGTGTTACAAACGGATGCGGCGATTAATCCGGGGAATAGTGGCGGTGCGCTTGTAAATGCAGCAGGACAATTAATTGGTATTAATTCAATGAAAATTGCTGCAAAAGAAGTAGAAGGAATCGGACTTGCTATTCCGGTGACTAGGGCTGTTCCGATTATGAATGAACTTGAGAAGTATGGAAAAGTAAGAAGGCCGTATGTTGGGATTGAACTTAGGTCATTAAATGAAATTCCAAACTATTATTGGTCAAAAACATTACATTTACCAGGTACTGTAACAGAAGGAGTTTGTATTTTGGATGTGAAAAGTCCTTCGCCAGGCGCAGATGCTGGTTTAAGAGAACATGATGTTATTGTGGCAGTAGATGGAAAACCGATTCGCGATATTATTGGATTCCGCACGGCCTTATATGATAAGGAAATTAATGATAAAATGACTCTTACGTTTTATCGTGGTACAAAAAGAGTAACAACAACAGTGAAATTAGGCATTCAAAAGTATTAAAAACAGGAGGGCCTACCTCCTGTTTTCTATTGTAGAAAAGTGAGGTGAAGAAAATGAATTTACCTTGTTGTTTAGAACATGTTGAATTAGCGTTAGATATTATTGTGGATGAGTGTGAAGTTGCGCCGGTTATCAACAATGTGGATAACTCAGAAAAAGAGAAAAAAACATGTGAATTTTGTCAAAATGAGGCGACATATGTTGTATCGAACACAGATTCTCACACAATATGTGGGTAGTGTTTGTGGATATGTGGATAAGTTTTGTGGATAACATGTTTGTAAGGTGGATGATACGTGTGAATATCTCGATTATTTCAATTGGGAAATTAAAAGAAAAATATTTGAAACAAGGTATAGCAGAATACTTAAAACGATTATCAGCATACGCAAAAGTAGAAGTAATTGAATTGCCCGATGAAAAGGCGCCAGAAAATTTAAGTGAAGCAGAAATGTTAATTGTAAAGGAAAAAGAAGGTATACGTATACTGGATAAAATTTCTGATGACACGCATGTGATTGCATTAGCTATAGAAGGAAAGCAAAAGTCATCAGAAGAATTTGCGGTAAGTCTAGATCGCCTTGCTACATACGGAAAGAGTAAAGTCGCATTTGTAATTGGTGGATCACTCGGACTAAGTTCAGAAGTGATGAAGCGTTCAAACGAATCACTTTCTTTTTCAAAGATGACATTACCACACCAATTAATGCGATTAGTATTGCTTGAACAAGTGTATAGAGCGTTTCGGATTAATCGTGGGGAACCGTATCATAAGTAAATGAGGTTTTTTACACGTTATTTTATATAACGTGTACTTTTATTTGTTAAGCAGTTTGCGGGCGTTTAGAAATATTTTATGTTAGTATTAATAATTAGATACTATAGTAATCAAACTTAGAAAAAGGTGTTAATTTCAATGAAAGTAATTTCTTTGTTTTCTGGTGCGGGTGGGCTAGATTTAGGATTTGTTCAAGCTGGGCATCAAATAATTTGGGCTAATGATATTGATAAAGATGCGGTTGAAACGTATAAAAAAAATCTAGGAAACCATATAGTGTTGAAAGATTTAAAAGAAGTGGATACTAATGATATACCTGATGCTGATATTGTAATCGGGGGATTTCCTTGTCAGGGATTTTCTGTGGCTAATAGGAATAGAGGTACTGGGGACGAACGGAATACACTTTATTTGGAGATGTTAAGAGTTATTCGGGATAAGAAACCAACATTTTTTGTTGCAGAAAATGTAAAAGGAATATTAAGTTTAGATAAGGGATCAGTTATTAAAATGATTTGTAAGGATTTTGAAAATGCTGGCTATAAAGTGAAATATAAATTATTTAATTTAGCAGATTACGGTGTCCCACAAAAAAGAGAACGTGTTATTTTTATTGGGGTTAGGAATGATATGAATTTTGAATATGAATTCCCTATGCCTACTCATGAAGAAAATCCAACCTTTGATTTATTTAATCAAAATGCGTTACAAAGGTGGGTTAGTATCAGCGAAGTTTTAGCGGGTTTACCAGAACCGAGTGAAGATTCGAAGATATTAAATCATGTTTGTTCTAATTATAAAATTATTGAAAATAAAAATTTTACGGGACATAGAATGATAAATCCTGATAAACCTTCTCCTACTATTTTAGCTAGAGGCAATGGCAAAGGGGGAGTAGTAGTTATTCACCACCCGAGTAATACTAGGCGCATGTCAGTTAGAGAAACTGCTATTATTCAAGGATTTCCCATGGATTTTGAATTTATCGGTTCTAAAACATCATGTTATCGACAAATAGGAAATGCAGTTCCACCTATTTTTGGGAAACAGATAGCGATACAATTTAACCAATTTGGATAAAGAGAGTGAATGAATATAATGAAAGTAATTTCGCTGTTTTCAGGTGCTGGAGGAATGGATTTAGGATTTATTCAAGCTGGACATGAAATAATTTGGGCAAATGATCTATATGAGGATGCAGCTGAAACTTATAAAAAAAATATCGGCAATCATATAGTGTTAAAAGATTTAAAAGAAGTGGATACTAATAATATACCAGATGGAGATATTGTCATTGGTGGATTTCCTTGTCAAGGATTTTCCGTAGCTAATATGAATCGATCTGTAGATGATGAAAGAAATACACTCTATTTAGAGATGTTAAGAGTTATTCAAGATAAACAGCCGAAGTTCTTTGTGGCTGAGAATGTAAAAGGTATTTTAAGTTTAGGAAAAGGTGCAGTTATCAAAATGATTTGTAAGGATTTTGAGAATGCTGGCTACAATGTACAATATAAACTTTTAAATGCAGCTGATTATGGTGTACCACAAACTAGACAACGTGTTTTTATAGTGGGTGTACGAAAAGATTTAGATTTAACTTATAGTTATCCAACCCCTACTCATGAGGAGAGTCCGACTTTTGATTTATTTAATTTAAATGCTCTTCAGAAATGGGTGACTATTGGAGAGGCTTTGTCTGATATACCAGAACCAGATGAAGCTCATAATCTGTTAAATCATGTGTATAGTCAATATCGTTTGAAATTTAATGGCTATATCGGGCACAGGGTTACAGACCCAAACAAACCATCGCCAACTATTACTGCTAGAGGGGATAATAAAGGTGGCGCTGTGATAAATCACCATCCTAAAAATCATAGAAGATTATCTGTTAGGGAAGTAGCAATCATTCAGAGTTTCCCTTTAGATTATGAATTTGTAGGTTCGACTACATCCTGTTATCGGCAGATTGGGAATGCTGTACCGCCACTATTAGCTTATTATGTAGCTAAAGAAATAAGTTCTTGAAATTTTACTAAGGGATGTAATAAGTCAATATTACATCCCTTTAGAATACTATAAATCAAAATTTTCAGCAGAATTTATTAAATTTTCAATATATACATCTACATCTATATTAAGTGCAGTAGCATTTTCCAAAGCTTTTTTGTAACTTTCTCCTGAAATTCTAACCATACTTTGTAATAGTTGTTCAGGGTGACACCAAGGACAGTTGTCACAATCAAAAGTAGTACATTTCTTACAAACCTCCCGTTTCCTCCCGTTGCAGATTTTACACATAGTTTGTAATTTTCCTGCCCAATTTGGATCTGTGATATCTATTTCGTCACCTGTAATTTGAATAGGGGTTTTGTGATCAGGCTCTAAAAAACTCTCTTCAAATGTATTTTGACAAATTGCACAGCGGAAATTATCCCGTTCAAAAATGAAAGACTTCATTTTTTTTGTAATTGTAGTTCTTCGTTTAATATTATCAACATCTTGTTCAATACTATTTAGTTTATATTGTTGCATTCTTTGATTATTTTCGTAAGTATAACTACGAGATAAATCAAAACCACATTCCTCTAGAACTGTGACTGTTCTGCTTGGATCACCATATTTTCTAGTGCCATCAGGCTTTTCGCCTTCTATTTCTGTACGTGTATGCCAATTTAAATCCTTTAAAACTGCAAACGCATGAGTAGCACGCTTCTCGGTAAAAATGTATTCTCTACCTAAATCATAGATAATAATATTTTGAGAGCTTTCAACAATTCCCATCGCTCTTTTATAAAACAAATCAAATAAATTTTTAATTTCTGCGGGATTACTGCTGCTTGTAATTTTATCAGCAAAGGTTAAAGTCGTTTCATTAATTGGGATAAATTTTTTATAGAATCCGCCGATATTTTCAGAAATTTCGTAAATCCTAGTCATAAGCGATTTGTTTGTTGTTAAAGTAAAGCTAATAATATTTTCTTCGATACCTATTTTAAATTGGATGCTTTTTAAGTTCCCAGTTGTATAGGGTTGAATTATTAAAGAGTCCCCGGATACTTGAGAAGTTTGTTCTATTAAACCTTTTAAATGTAATAACAATAAAATCTCCGCCCCTAAGTATAATAATATTTTCTACCTTTATTATACAAAAATTAGAGATTATTGGGTAATAAGAAAAAATATAAATATATGCTATTTTAATAAACCTATACCAAAAAATGAGAAGATATATAAAATATTATAGGGTGGTTTATCAATAACTTGAAAGATAGGGGCATTGTTTTAGGCGTAATAAAGAATTTTTAAATTATATATTATAGTCATGAAAGAGAATTAGTAGTCCTAGCCTTAATTAGAGGCTAGGGCAGTTTTATTTATAAGGAGGAGATACTAATGGATTTAGGATTAGAAGGATTTTGTAGCTTCATGAATTACAAATTTAGTGTAGTTATTGATGAAGAACAGGTAGGGGAAGAAACTATGCTTTTATATAAGGAAGATCTGGATGAGAATCTCCTGTCAGAAGTATTACTGGCAATTACTCCTGATTTAGTATTAGTTCACACATATGTTTATGATACAGAAGAAAATGAGTGGATGGTTTGTATGGTATCCGATGCCAATGCCAATGCAAATTATCCACTCTTTTTAATTTGCTTAAAAGATGGAGAAAAAGTTTATGAAAAGTTATTAAAAAAATAGAAGTTCACATTTTAGACATGTTTATTTTCAGACGTTTGTAGTTATGGACTAATTACAAACGTCTTTTTATTTTTTTTCACCGAAATTAAATTATTCTAATATAATAATTTAATTGTTGATTTTATAGTTGAATATAGCTTTTAATAAAACTTGTAAATAGCTCTTATTTGCAGATTCGAATCTAAACTAAACATGCTGCAGCATTAAATAAACCGAAAGTGAGTGAATTTAATGCAAAACAATAATTTTAATCAATTAACATCTCTAAAGGTAGAGTACGCTTTTCAAATTGACAGATATGAAGTCATTACTGCACGTACCTCCCAGCGTTTTTTAAAATTGGTTTTTAAAGTTTGGAATGAAAATGAAGACTTTGAAATTGATCAATTATATATGCTTTATGATGACAATAGTGCCCATTCTTCATTTTATGATTTTATTAGTCAATTTCGTCAGTTTGGAGAAGTCAAAGATGAAATTTTGGTACAAGATTTAATTGGTGAAAGAGGAACTTGCTATTTTAAAACCAATTTTTCAAATGGAAGGGTGTATCAAAAAATCGTATTAACATCTTGGGAGGGCAACATAAATGAATGAATTTATACAAGAATTTGAACTAAAAAAAATACATATACTTAATTGTCATGGCAGTCTCAAATCTTTAACGGAAAATATTAATGACTTGTCTTCCATTAGCCAACTTGCAGCTGCTGCAAGACAAGTAAAGAATATATCTCTAAAAAAGCTATTGGAACTTTTGTTATCTAAAAAAGTGGTTGATGAATTAGACTTCTCATTAATTCAAACCATTAATTCAGATCATGTGAAATTTTTAACATCTGAACTGCATCATGCGGTTCAGGTATCAAAAGCAATCCAAACAGGTTTTATTTATGAAGAAAAAAAGATAAAGTATCGATTTAATTCTAATTTATTTGCAGATTATTTTCTTACAAGAGTAAAAATGGTTTGTGATGAGAATGGTTTACTTTATGCTTATAGCAAACAGGGGGTATTTAAGTTATTGACAGATACGGAGATGGGGAGGCTTGTTCGAATATTAATGAATGAAGGATTAGAGCATAGTTGGCGAAGTAGTCATGAAAAAGAAGCCATTCAAGCTATTAAACGGGAATGTTTTTCAAAATCACAATTGGATTGCATGCGTGAATACGTTAATTTGCAAAATGGTATGTATTCATTAAAGGCTGGTTCGTTAGAAAAACATCACCCTAACTTCTTATCTACAGTTCAAATACCAATTAAATATGATGGCGAGGCAGATTGTCCTACATTTAAGCAATTTATTAAGGATATTACTTGTAATGATAAAGAATTGGAAAATGTAATACAAGAGTTAATGGGTTACTTATTGAGCCCAGAAATTAGATGTGAAAAAGCATTTTATTTTTTTGGTAGGGGTGCAAATGGAAAAAGTGTTTTGGCACGTATCATAGCTATATTAGTTGGTGAACAGAATGTGAGTAGTATTCCACTTTCTCATTTTAGTTCGGATTTTGGGCTAGAGGGTATCATAGGTAAAACCGTTAACATTGCACCTGAGAATGAAATGCGAGGTTCGCAATTAAATACGGAAGCATTTAAGGCTATTGTTAGTGGAGACGGGATGAATATTAATTTAAAATATAGACCTTCAATTACTAACTATAAGTCAAAATGTAGACTGGTGTTTTTGGGTAACGAGCTACCGGATACAAATGATTTAACAAATGGCTATTTTCGTAGGATGTGTATTATTCCTTTTAAACGTACATTTAGTGAGTCAGAACAAAACCGAGATTTACTAATGGAATTAACTGAAGAATTACCTGGTATTTTTAATTGGGCTATTGAAGGGCTCAAAAGATTAAGAGAAAACAACTATGTATTTAGCTGCTCATCGGTAATCAAAGAAGAGTTGAGGAAATACCGCTTATCGCAGAATCCAGTTCTTAATTTTTTTGAATCTATCGTTGTATATGATGCATCTTCTAAATTAAAACGTAGTGAATTATACAATCACTTTAAACTTTGGTGTGAGCAAAATGAGATTGATCGTATTCGCACACGCCAAAGGTTTTATAAGGACTTAATGAATGTGATAGATAGTAAGGAATTATCTATTGTGGAAAAACGAATTCAAGGTCATGAATACTTTGAAGGGATTAAATTAGAATCATTTTAACTAATTTAGTGGTCAAATTGGCTTTAAGCTGAAAAGTTTTAAAATTATGTTATTCATTTTTTTCGAAAAGTTTTTCGCCTTTTCTTTTTTGACCACTAAATGTAATAAGAGAAATTATAGATATATATTATAAAAGTGAGGCTTTGATAATGGAAAAAGAAAATATAAATGAAGTACTTGCTATTTTAACTTCAATGCTAATTAATTATCTAAAACAAGAAGGGGGAACTGATGCAAAATGATAGAGAATACGGAAACTAAAACTGTAGCAATTTACGCAAGAGTATCTACTATTGAACAAGCCGAAGAAGGTTACAGTATTGATGAACAATTACGTGTCCTCAATGAATTTTGTAAGAGTGAAGGATATTTGGTTTATGATGAGTACGTGGATAGAGGAATTAGTGGAAAAAATATTTCGGGGCGACCGGCAGTCCAGAGAATGTTGAATGATGCAGAACAAAAGAAATTTGAAGTAGTACTTGTTTGGAAAATGAATCGTTTGGCACGTAAAAGTTTGGACTTAATGAACATTGTTGAAAAATTAAATAGTAAAAACATCGCTTTTCGCTCGTATACAGAAAAGTATGAAACAGAAACCCCGCCTGGAAAATTACAATTTCAACTGATGGCTGCTATTGCTGAATATGAACGTAACAATATTGCGGAAAATGTAAAGATGGGGATGATAGCTAGGGCAAAGGAAGGACGTTGGAATGGTGGACAAGTGCTGGGATATGATGTTGTAGAGATATCAAGTGATAATAGGAAACGTAAAGATACGCATCTTGTTATCAATGAAAGAGAGGCAAATACTGTTCAGTTGATTTTTCAAATGTATGGTTCTGGACACGGTTATAAATCAATTGCTAACTGTATCAATAAAAAGGGATACCGAACAAAAAAGGGCAAAACTTTTTCATTGAATGCAATTAAAATAATTGTTACGAATCCAGTTTATGCTGGTTATATTCGATACAACGTTCGTAAAGATTGGAATGAGAAAAGACGAAATAATATCAATCCTAATCCGATCATTCAAAAAGGGGAACATGAACCAATCATTTCAGAAGAGGTGTGGCAAGTAGCCCAAAATGTTTATCAAAGTCGTTCATGTAAACCAAATCGTATACATGATGGTGAATTCCCACTAACAGGCATTATGAGATGTCCAGCTTGTGGGGCAGGAATGGTCATCAGCCCAACTACAAACACATTAAAAGATGGAACTAAACGAGTTCTTGAATACTATGTTTGTGGTTCGTGGAAAAATAAGGGTACACTAGTGTGCCGGTCAAATGGTGTACGAACGGAGTACGCAGATGCGTTTACATTAGATAAACTTCAACGATTGATGCATAGTGATAAACTTATTAAAGAGCTTGTAAAAAGTGTGAACAGTCGAAATGGAAAAAAATTTGCGCCGCTACAAAAGGAATTTGAAATGTACGCTAAACAGATGAATGAGGCGGAACAAAAGCTTTCGAAAACGTTTGATGCTTATACAGATGAGTTAATTTCCAAAGCAATGTATGTAGAAAAAGCGAAAAGATTAGAAGGACAAATACAAGAATTAAAAGAACTGATGGAACCTTTAAGAAAGCAAATACAAGGAAATACAGTGAAAGTTGTTTCTTATGAAATGATTAAAGAGGTATTATTAAATTTCTCAAAGGCTTTTCAAAATGCTTTAACTAGGGAACAACGAAAAAGGTTGTTACATTTACTCATTCATAAAATCACAATCAATGAAGATAGAAAAATTGAGAGTATCCAATTAAAATTTAATAATGAAGTATTAAAAGAACTGAAAATAGAGGTAGATGACTTGTCAAATGATAAGTCATCTACCTCTTTTTCAGTATTGATTGCTATTTAAAGGAGGTGATTACATGGATCCAATCAAACTTTTTACAGCAGGTCTAACACTGGCAGTAACAGTTTGTTTACAGGTCAAAAAGAATTTTTAGGAAAGGTGGAAGAGGTTGATGCGATGGTTTTTATGTGGATTTGGGGCGGGAGTAGTTATTGTTTATTTGTTTATAAATAAGTAAGGGAAAAGCACTTATTTAATTTTAAAGTGTTATTATTGTGGGGATAAAGGATAGAAACTAGAGGTGGAAAGATGAAAGAACTTCAGGGGTTTACAAAAGGATACCAGCGGGAGCTTAACTTTCATATCAAAGATAATTCTTATGAAAGATGTAAAACATCACTATTAACAAATCATATGTTACTAACAACAGAGGTAGCAGAGATCGCAGAATTATTAAGAGAGTTATTTGTAATAACAGAAAAGAAAATGCTTGAAGGTTATGCGGAGGTAGAAGCCTTTCAATTAGCAAAGGAACAAATTACGGAGGAGCTTGGAAAAGAAATTTCTGATTGTATTGCTTACTTGTGTAAATTAGCTAACTTCTTTGAAAGGGATATGGAGACAGATTTTTACTCTAAAATGGAAGAAGTAAAACAAAGGATGAATAAGTAGTGAAGTATGAAAAGATTCTTAACTGAAGTTAAAAATCTTTTTTATTATTATTTTTAATGAAGAAGTCATTCAACATTTTAACATTTGAGAGGGGGAGAGTTCATTATGAAATGATGAACTTTCTCCCTCTTTTCCTATTGTTATTGACTTATAAAAAGGAGTGAATAGTATATGAGCATTATTAGACTATTTAGGGATTATATTGAGGAACATCATCCACATCTTGCTGAGAAGGAATGGATAGTAGATATTAGAACATTATCAGCAACAATGATTCAAAATGAGGAAGTTAAGGCTATGATTCCGAATGAAATCAAAGATGAATTAAAGTGTTGGATATTCTACTATAATGGTGGTGTATCCAATATTGTTTATCTATTGCAAGATAAACGGGGTTTGCTAGATATTGGAATGGGTTTACTAAAAGATGGGGAATTAGTTAAGCCTATTAGCTTTGTTTAGGATACCTACAGATATATTTAGTGTAAAAGCTAATATGTTAATTAATTGAAAATAGGAGGAATACAGTTTATTCCTCCTTGTATAATTTTAGATTAAAGAGGTGAACAATATGACACCAATAGAGCTTATTTCCATAGGTATAAGGAAGTAGAAGTGTATTATTTAAAATATTGTCCAAAATTTATGTAAGTAGAGTGCTCTTATTGTAGGGGGAGTTTTCTTGTATAATAGAAACGGTTAGTGTTAAAGGGGGAGGGGAATTTTTTGCTAGTTATCGAATTAAAGGCTTCAATTAGGAAGTCTAAATTGCCATGGATAAAGGAAAAGGAAGTTGTAGCTATGATGAAAGAAATTTATATTGAAACTTGTTCTCATAGTATCAGCGATCCAGACTTTAATGAAACAAAGTATAATAACCATTTAAGAAAGTGTTGGAATAATTTAAATGAAAAAATGAGATCTTTGTATGATTCGAAGCAAATTATTGCTTATGATAAGAAGCAAGAGTTTGAATATTTTATATTTAAAGACATGCATAATGGATTAATAGGAAACGAAAGTAAGACCTTGTCAGTGATAATTTTGACGCAAAATAAGCAAATAGAGGATTCTATTTCTTCAGTTTTAGGAATAATTAAAGATAAGGTTAAGAAAAAAATATCATTTAAGTTTTTAACGTCTTCTAAATGTAAGATATATGCTTACGACTATTTGACAGGGGATATACATGGAGATAATTATGTGATTGAGACGGATTTAGAGAAAAATTCATTTATGTCTAAATCTGAATTTGTAAAATATGCTATCACACTTTTACTTTTTTTAATGAGTACCACATATTTATTTTCCAAATGGGATAAAATCACCTCAAATAGCAATGGTGTAGGGTTCCTTTTTAATTTACCATTAACGGTGAATTTAATAGCGGGAACTGGGCTAGTTCTATTAATCGATTTAATTTATTTATTTGTGAGGATGTTAAGTAATAGAAATATAATTGTTGTAAAAAACATTCAGGGAGTTATTGAGAGTTTCGATAATTCAGTAATGAGGGGACAACAAGTTGTTGAGGATATGCAAGAAGAAATAGGAATTATATAGGATAGAGGTGGAAATGTTCATGAAGGTTCCCTTAATAAAGGTAATTCAAAAAAAAGAAGAGATTTACATATCAAAATTAAAAGTAAAAGAATTAAAAAAGTTAGTGGTATTAAATTTTAGATATCCATATTTAGAAACTTTAAAAGATCGGGAACAACAAAAATTTGTAGAGTATCTAGAAGGTATAGAGAAAAGGGGCCTTCGAGTGTCTTATGGGCCTGAACGTGTACAGAGACAGTTACAATTGCTTAAATTAGAATCTATAGCAAAATATATTAGGCAAAGCGACAATTTTTTGCCTAATGCGCTAATTTTAGGTTGCTTTAATAAAAAAATTGAAAACAGGAGTATAGAAGAGGATTATGAATCTTTTATAGATCCTGTAAATGAAGAGTTAGGTATGTATAAAATTGAACTTAATGAAGATTATGAACTAACAGCAATTGATGGGCAGCATAGACTAGCTGGATTATTTAGTAGTGAAGATAAAGATATTGATAACATGGAACTTCCTATCGTATTATTATTTGGAGTATCCCTATCGACTTCAGCAAAGGTATTTGTGGATATTAACTCGACGCAAAAAGCAGTTGATAAATCCTTGATATATGATTTAGCACCAATGTTAGATTCAAATCAAGCTATGAAATTAAATAATAAAGAAATTGAAATTGTACAAAATTGTCACCGTATTTGTATTACGCTATATAACAATGAAAAATCACCTTTATATAAACAAATTAGAATGTTAGGTACAGGTGAAGGGGCGGTCTCGCAAGCATTCTTGGTAGAAGAAATCTACCCATTAGTGTATAATGGGATACTTTCTAATTATGACCTTAGTACTCAGTTTAATATTTTATTGAACTACTTTAATGCCATTAGGGAAGTTTTCCCAGATGACTGGCCTGTGTCCATAGGAGATATAAACCTAAGTGAAAAAGCGCACTATGTTTTGAAAGAGAAAAAATCACAGCTTCCTAAAACATTAGGAATTGGTGCAATGTTAAAGGTATTTCCACGAATTTTTAACCAAGTAGATAAACAAATTCCTGAAAACAAGGACGACAAAACATATTATAGAAAACTAAAGAGTTTATTTATAGAGGAACTACAAAAAATACAGGGTAAGATAGTTTGGTCACAGGCGGATCATAAAGAGGCCATAGAGCAAGGAAAAGAAGTGATATATATTGAAGGGTCGAATAGAGTGGCTATTAATAATTTAGCTGAGGAGATTTTGAAGGTTATAAATTTGTACAATTAAATAAACCTCACTTACTCCTATTACGGTGAACCGTATCATAAGTAAGATATTCTATGTAAAATAAAGGTAGGACACTGATATTATCATATTTATTTTATTATGCCTATAACTGGAGGCTATGTGAATGGTAAGTGATCAGACGAGATATTCTAGGCTCGCGAATATAACAAAAATAATAAATACGAAATTAGAACTACGTGAAGTATTGCAGCGTGTGACAATGGCGATATCAGAGGAGATTGTTAGGTGCGATGCTGTTGGAATTTATTTACCACAGGAAGATGGAACATTTAGAGGGTTTGCAGGAAAACCAGAGACCATAAATGGCGTAACGCTCGATACTCAGGTAATTGATCCTGAAATAGACTTACTGGCAAAAGAAGTTATTGAAACGAAAAAAACCATCTATATTCCTGATACCTCAAAGGATCATCGACCAGATCCGAGACCAGTTGATGCGTTTAAAATTAAGTCCTTATTAGCTCTGCCTATCTCATTTAGGCAAGAGTTATTTGGTCTGTTTTTTTTATTTGATTATGGGATTCCGATGAACTTAACAGATTCAGAAATTCAAAGTGTTGAAGCTTATGTAAATATGGCCGCGGTCGCAATTCAAAACGCAAATAATTTAACACAAAAGGAAAACCTTATTGCTGAGAAGCAGCTGTTACTAAATGTTACCCGTGATTTATCAATGTGTTCTTCGATACAGGAGAGTTTTGATAAATGCTTTTTTTACTTAGAACAGATTTTAGAGAGTAAAAATATGACTGCCCATCTTCTAGATCCGCTAGATAAAACAACGATTAAAACAATGAAATTAAGTAAGGGCTGTGATTGGACAGAAGCGGATCGGACAGAGAAAAGCTATGAAGCCAAGATCCAAGAGGTTATTCAAACAAAAAATATAGATAGTAAGGATCTATTGATGATTCCATTGGTTTCAGTGGGAGAAGTATTAGGGGTAATCGTCGTTGGCAAAGAAGGAAAAGCTCACAATTACGATAATTCTCAAATTCAACTAGCAAAATCTATCGTTGATGCCACAGCCCCTACGTTTTCAAATTTGTTATATATGGATCAACTAGAAAGCATAGTGAAAGAGCGAACGGGAGAGCTAGCTGCTGCTAATGAAAAAGTTACAAGTGTGATTGAATGTATTACGGATGGATTCTTTACTTTAAATAATAAATGGGAATTTACGTACGTAAATAAGCACCAATATTTTCCGCAAAGAAAAACAGCAAAAGATGTATTAGGAAAGAATATATGGGATGTTTTCCCGAGTGACATCGACACAGTTATGTATAAGGAATTTCATCGTGCGATGTCAGAGCGAACTACAGTTCATTTCGAATTTCTTTCTACTGCAGATGAATATTGGCACGAAGTTATTGCATACCCGTATGATGATGGTATTTGCTGTATTTTTAAAAACATAACGGAAAAAAAGAAATATGAACAGGAATTGAAAAGATTATCTAACATTGATTTAATAGGGCAAATGGCAGCAGGTATCAGCCATGAAATTAGAAATCCAATGACAACGGTACTAGGATTTTTGCAGTTATTAAAAGAAGAGAATACCTATGAGAAACATAATAAGTACTTTCATTTAATGATTGAAGAACTTAACCGTGCCAATTCTATTATTACTGAATTTCTCTCAATGGGTAATACAAGGAAATTAGATTTGCAGATGTTAGATTTAAATTCAATTATCCGCGATATTATCCCTTTAATAAAGATTGATACGTATAATCAAAATAAATATATTCAAGTCGATACAAATGACATTCCGGAATTACTTTTAAATCGTAATGAGATACGGCAATTATTAATGAATCTATATCGTAATGGCTTAGAAGCGATGAATACAGGGAAAGTTCTAACCATTAGCACCTACAAGGAAGGTCAAAATTGTGTGGTGCTTGCAGTGCACGATCAAGGAAAAGGTATCAGGCCTGAAGTCTTAGAGAAACTGGGTACGCCATTTTACACGACCAAAGATAATGGAACTGGATTGGGGTTAGGTGTATGTTATGCCATTGCTGCCCGCCATAATGCAAAAATAGAAATTCAAACAGGATCGGAAGGCACTACCTTTTTTGTTAAATTCAATTATAAAGATAATAAAAAGTAAACTTATTTAGATTAGTTACGGTGAACTGTATCATAAATATTGATCCGAAATTAATCATGCCTTGTGTACCAACATGAAGTATTATTGGCTGTATATTGAATAAAAAATATAATCAAGAAAAAAGCACTTATCTTTACAAGATAGAGTGCTTTTTTATACGCATTTTATTATTTTAGATTTAACCGATATGTAATGAAGATGTACAGTAAATATGGGGGTATGCAAGTGCCTGGTGAAATCAAGTATACTCAATATAGGAAAAAAGAAGTATTAGATGTACTTAGGGGGGATTAACATATTTAAGGAAGATATGAAAAAAATATTGGCATCATTACTAAAAAATCCATTAGTAATAATCGTATACTGGATTTTTTGTTATGAGTTAGCTTTATTATGTATGTATGGGAGAATGAATAATAATATTTATATTTGGTTATTATCTATAGCATTTCTAATACTTATCATTATATTTACTACAATTAAAATTGTGAAAAATAGGGAACGCGAATCATCCAAATTATTAAATGTAAAGGGATGGAAATACATTTCTGTTCTAATACTTATCCTTATAACGTCTTTTTATGGGATAAAAATTTATAAAAGTGCAACGAATTATGGCGGTAAACTAGCATGGTTTATAGAAAGCGTAAAAAACGAAAGATCAGTTAAACTTGAGCGTGATAATATATATAAGTATGGTGTAGAGGGCATTTTTGAAGATATAAATAAGAAATATACTTTGCCAAAGAAGTTATATATGTCGGATGATTTTACTTTGGAATTTAAATCAGATGGAACAATTACATCATTTGATACTTTTCTTTATGGGAAAAATGCTGCTGGAAAAGAGGAAAGCTACTTAATATCTTATAATAAAAATAAATCAAAAGATATTTTTGTAGGATTAAATGGGTATGTTAACGCTGATTATAATGAAGATAAATTAGTAAAACCTTTAATTAAAACAGTTCAAGCCATTCCAGTTAAACAAACTGTAAGTAAGTGGAATGAAGATAAGTATGGGCTGGTCTATTATGGGAAAAGGAACTGGGGTTACAACAGAGAAGGAATTATTAATATTAATAAAGATGGGAAATTAGAGAAGCTTGAAGAAGCAAAGTCCGAAATAATTGGATATACGGTATCTATATTTATCCCTGGAAAAGAGAAAGAGGTAGTACCTGCTAGATATAATTTACTAGGTGACCCAAATTGGAGTAAGGAAAGTAGTTCTAAAAAGAAAAAGAAGAATTTAACTAATAATAATGAGCAATTTTACTTTTCAAAAGAAGTTGGTTATAAACTAGATGTCACAGATAAAGCATTAGGGAGCACCTTTTATTCACTAAGCAAGACAATTGATGGAGGGGAAACATGGGGAGTTATAAATGAAGACCCGTTCAATGAAGCGGTAGGTAGTGCATCAGGAATCATCTTTTTTAATGAAAAGCTCGGATTTTTAAGGGCAGCCAGACCCTCTGGAAATGAAGGGAGGTTATACCGTACAGATGATGGGGGTATAACTTTTAAAAAGTTGAGCTATACAAATTATGAAGTGAAACTAGAAAGTGGACAGGCAATAAATCCGTTTGATTTTCCTAATATGCCTTATGAGAAGGATGGAGTTTTTAACATGCTAGTAGGGCAAGGAGCAGATGGAGACTACAATGGTAATAGTAGTATACTTTATCAATCAAAAGATCAAGGTGAAACATGGGAGTATGTAAAAGAGGTTAAAGATAATTAATAGTGGGAAAGACCATTGGACAAAAATTACCGATGGTCTTTTAAACATTATTAGATGGTATGTACATTTCCTAAAATAAGTATGTTTCTATTTCTATAAAAATATGCTGTAATATGAAGAGGAAAAAGTATAAGTAGTTAGAGAAGTGAGGAATTAAAGGTGAAGAAGTTTAAGAAGTTTTACTTGGAGATTACGAGTGTGTGTAATCTTGCGTGTAGCTTTTGTCCGCCGACGGAAAGGCAGAAGCAATTCATTTCTGTAGAGGATTTTGCTAAAAGATTAGACCAAATTAAACCTCACACAGACTACATTTATTTGCACGTGAAGGGTGAGCCGTTGCTCCATCCGAAAATAGATCAGCTATTAGACTTAAGTCATGAAAAAGGGTTTAAAGTTAATATTACAACGAACGGAACGTTAATTAATAAGAGAAGGCATAGGCTGTTAAATAAGCCCGCGTTAAGACAAATGAATTTTTCACTGCATAGTTTTGATGGACACCCAGGTTCGCAAGATAAAGAGGGCTATGTAAGGAGTATACTTTCCTTCATTAGGGAAGCGACAAGTCAATCAGATTTAATTGTATCGTTAAGGTTATGGAATTTAACTCAGGATAATAAAACAAATGCTGAAATCCAGAAAAATAGAGAGTTATTATCCATAATTGAAAATGAATTTGATCTATCTTATCAGATTGAAGAGAAGCTTACACCAGGAAAAGGTATAAAAATTGCAGAACGTGTCTTTATTAATCAAGACTATGAATTCCAGTGGCCAGCATTACATGAAGAAGAGGATGATGGGAAAGGATTTTGTCATGGACTTCGTAATCAGGCAGGAATTTTAGCGAATGGGACGGTTATTCCTTGTTGTTTAGATGGTGAAGGGATTATTAACCTTGGAAATATTAATAATGATTCATTTTCTAACATTATAGAAGGTGAAAGAGCAACAAACATTGTCGATGGATTTTCAAAAAGAGTTGCGGTTGAAGAGCTTTGTAGGAAATGTGGATATCGTAAAAGGTTTGGGAAGTAAATATGAAATAAGCCCTCATAAAGCGAGGGCTTATTTTTTATTCTTGATAAGAATGCTCTAATTCATCAATTAATGAACCAACGTAAGAAACAGCTTTACGGATTGCATCTGATTTTGACATATCTACTCCGGCATGTTTCATTAGTTCAAGTGGTTTCATTGTACCACCAGCGCGAAGCACATCTAACCAGCGATCAATAGCAGGTTGTCCTTCCTCTTTAATCATTTGAGCTATTGCAGTAGCTGTAGTGAGGCCTGCGGAATATGTGTAAGAATATAGACCCATATAATAATGAGGCTGACGCATCCAAGTTAAGCCCGCACCTTCATCGATTTCTACAGAATCTCCCCAGAATGTCGAAAGGACATTTGTTTTAATTTCAGTTAAAGTTGTAGCTGTAAGGGCCTGTCCTTCTTCTGCTAGAGCATATACCCTACGTTGATATTCACCCTCAAGTAAATGAGTAACAAAGTTGTGATAATATGTGCCGAGTAGTTGTAGAATGACCCATCTGCGCATTCTCTTATCGTCAGTAGTCGCTAGTAAATGCTGAGCTAATAGTAATTCATTCATAGTTGATGGTGCTTCAACAAAGTACATAGATGGGCGTACGTTCATGATACGTTGGTTTTTATTTGCTAAATAGAAATGACCAGCATGTCCAAATTCATGTGCTAATGTGAAGCATCCACGCATCGTATTTTGCCATGTAATTAAAATATAGGGATGAGAGCCGTATGGACTTGAGCAAAATGCCCCGGTTGATTTGCCTACGTTATCTGCAAGATCTACCCATCTTTCTTTGAATCCTTTTTGGATTATTGAACTATATTCATCGCCTAATACTTTTAAAGAATCTTGAATGAGCGTGCCTGCTTCTTCATAAGTAATAGCTGGATTAAATTCGGGATCTAAAGGTGCATGTAAGTCGCAGAAAAGCATTTGATCGAGTCCTAATACTTTCTTTTTTAACTCTGCAAAACGGCGCATATGAGGTGCTAATTCTTTATAAATAATATCAAGTTGGTTGTTATACATTTCAAGTGGAACTCTTTGTGGTTCTAATAGCATATGGGTAACGGATTCATATTTACGTAAACGAGAAAGTGTTACTTGTTTTTTAACTTCAGTAGCATATGTTGTGGCAATTGTATTTTTATATTGTTTTAGTGTGGAAACAAATGATGAATATGCTTTTCGACGTATATATGTGCTTGGAGAAAATTCATATTTGCTTTCAAATAATGAGAATGAAACAGGGAGTTCGTTTCCTTGTTCGTCTTGTATAGAAGTGAAATCCATATCGGCCAATTTAGTCATGCCGTAAATTTTGTATGGAGAACTATGAACTTCGCCAAGTGCAGCAAGTGCTTCTTCTGTTTCAGGAGAGAGAGTGTGCTGCCTTTTTTTGAGTATCTCTAGTAACGACTTACGGAAAGGTTCAAGTTTTGTTTCGTCAGTTAAATATTTTTCAATTGTTCCTTCTTCAAGTGAGAGAATTTCATTATGGATAAAGGATAGTGCAGTATGTACTTTCGTCCATAAAGCAGAAATTTTGGAAGAGTTCGCTTGAATAACTGGATTTGTACGATCAGTAGATTCTTTTAAATTTGCATATGAATACAGTTTTGTTAACTTCATTAAAAGCTCTTCTTCTAAAAGTAGGCAATTTAATAAAGTTGTGGAGTTGGTATGTAAACGTCCTTTAAATGTATCAAGTTTCTGTATATCATTTTCTAATACGTTTAATGCGGTATGCCATTCGGCATCAGAATTATACAAATCGGATAAATCCCATGTTAGTTCAGCAGGCACCTCTGCGCGATTAAGGCGATTTTCCATTACATTTTTCAAGTCTATCTCCTCCTCATTAAGACTATTTAAAAACATGATACTAGAAAATTCAGTAAAATAAAAATATTTTATGTTTTTATATATTAAAAAGAAGGACAAGCACTTTTATGCTTGTCCTTCTTTTTAAATTTAAGAATTAATATACTTTATCGCCGTTGAAAATCGAGTTTTTCACGACAACATAATCTACAGTACGAATAGCATCTAATTTTGTTCCGCCAGCGTAAGAGATAGAAGATTGAAGATCTTGTTCCATTTCGATTAACGTATCTTCTAAAGAACCTTTATGCTCAACGAACATTTTCTTACCTTCAACGTTTTTCTTCTCACCCTTTTGGAATTCAGAAGCAGAACCGAAGTATTCTTTATAAAGTTTGCCATCTCTTTCGATTGTTTCCCCTGGAGACTCTTCGTGACCAGCGAATAGAGAACCGATCATGACCATAGTTGCCCCAAATCGAATAGATTTAGCTACGTCGCCGTGTGTACGAATACCACCATCAGCGATAATTGGCTTACTTGCAGCTTTTGCACACCAGCGAAGTGCAGCTAGCTGCCAACCACCAGTTCCGAAGCCTGTTTTAATTTTAGTAATACAAACTTTACCAGGTCCAATACCAACTTTTGTTGCATCAGCACCAGCATTTTCTAATTCTCTTACCGCTTCTGGAGTTCCAACGTTTCCAGCGATAACGAAGCTCTCTGGTAAATGTTTTTTTATATGTTGAATCATGTTGATCACAGCATTAGAATGACCGTGTGCGATATCAATCGTGATATATTCAGGTGTAATTTGCTCAGCAGCTAATTGTTGTACGAATTCATATTCGTCCTCTTTTACACCAACGCTGATAGAAGCGATTAATCCACGTGATTGCATATCTCTAATGAATGAGATTCGTTTCTCTGGTTGGAAACGATGCATGATATAGAAGTAATTGTTTTCAGCTAAATAAGTTGCGATTCTTTCATCAATAATCGTTTGCATATTTGCAGGCACGACAGGTAATTTAAATTTATGTTTTCCTAAAGTGACAGTTGTATCACATTCAGAGCGGCTATTTACAATACATTTTGCAGGAATTAATTGAATATCTTCATAGTCGAATACGTTTTCCATCATTTACACCCCTAAAATACGAATATTTTATTTTTATTAATCAAAAATGTTCGTCCATAGGATAATTTACATTATTTTTATTAAGAAGTCAAAGGATTTCTTAACATTTTTTGAAAAACTAGATGTTACATCTGAAAAATAACGTTAAAAACGAATTTAAAATGTATTTTTATTTATATTGTTCGTTTATGGTAAAGATTGAAAAATTGAGATAATTATATAAGGTTGTATGTATTCTTTTTATTTTTTTGGAGTGGGATGGAGGATACCATGAAAGAGTCAATGCTAACAATACGAGAAAAAGATGTTATCAATTAGTTGAACAATATATGAAATGATAAGGTTTATTTCTATATAAAAAGAGGAATCTGGTATGAACCACCTTTTTATGTAAGGTTTCAAGTATAATAAGTAGGGTAATAGTAACGTATACAAAAGATAAAAAAGAAAATAATACATAATAAAATGAGGTTAATATATGAGTAAAAAAAGTTTTTCTGATTATAAATTAAGTAAGGAAATTGTAAGGGCACTTACTGGGTTAGGATATGATCATCCAACAGAAGTACAAGGTGAGGTTATTCCAGTCGCATTACAAAAGAAGGATCTTGTTGTGAAGTCTCAGACTGGAAGTGGAAAAACAGCTTCATTTGGTATTCCACTTTGTGAAATGGTGGAGTGGGAAGAGAATAAACCACAAGCATTAGTTTTAACACCAACGAGAGAGCTTGCGGTGCAGGTAAAAGAAGATATTACAAATATAGGTCGATTCAAAAGGATTAAGGCTGCGGCAGTTTATGGGAAATCTCCATTTGCACGTCAAAAATTAGAATTAAAGCAAAAGACACACATTGTAGTTGGGACTCCTGGTCGTGTATTGGATCATATTGAGAAGGGTACCCTTTCTTTAGAGTGTTTGAAGTATTTAGTTATTGATGAAGCAGATGAGATGCTAAATATGGGCTTTATCGATCAAGTAGAGGCAATTATTGATGAATTACCTACAAAAAGAATGACAATGTTATTTTCAGCAACACTTCCAGAAGATGTTGAAAAATTGTCTCGTACATATATGAATTCACCAACTCATATTGAAATTAAAGCAGCTGGGATTACAACGGATAAAATTGAACATACTCTTTTTGAGGCGATAGAAGACGAGAAGTTTTCACTACTTAAAGATGTAACAATGATTGAGAATCCTGATAGTTGTATTATTTTCTGCCGTACACAAGAAAATGTAGATCATGTATATAGACAGCTAAAACGAGCTAATTATCCTTGTGACAAAATACATGGTGGTATGGTACAAGAAGATCGTTTTGAAGTCATGGATGATTTTAGAAAAGGAAAATTCCGTTATTTAGTAGCAACAGACGTAGCTGCGAGAGGAATTGATATTGATAATATTACACATGTTATTAATTATGATATTCCACTTGAAAAAGAAAGCTATGTACATCGTACTGGAAGAACGGGACGAGCTGGAAATAGTGGAAAAGCTATTACATTTATAACACCATATGAAAATAGATTTTTAGAAGAGATTGAGGATTATATTGGTTTTGAAATTCCAAAGGCAATTGGACCTTCAAAAGAAGAAGTTATGAAAGAGAAAGCTGCATTTGAAGAAAAGATACATGCTAAACCAATTATTAAGAAAGATAAAAATGCGGACATAAACAAAGGCATTATGAAGCTGTACTTTAATGGCGGGAAGAAAAAGAAAATTAGAGCGGTAGATTTCGTCGGTACAATTGCTAAAATTAAAGGTGTTACAGCAGAAGATATAGGCATTATTACGATACAAGATAACGTTTCTTACGTTGAAATATTAAATGGAAAAGGACCACTTGTCTTGAAAGTCATGAAGACTACAACGATTAAAGGGAAACAATTAAAAGTTCATGAGGCAATTAAGTAAATAAAAAACTATCCACTTTAATAGGTGGATAGTTTTTTATTTATGATTTTTTCAAATCATCAACTAGTTGCTCTGCTAAACGTCTATACATATTACTCATAGTCACGAAGGATGTTAATAGTAGAAATTTTTCTAGCTTTGTACCTTCTAAGGAAGAAATCTTATTTACTTCTGTAACACGTTTATTTACGTCTTGTTTAAAGTTTTCGACATTGCTTGCAGTAAGAGCAAGATAATTTTTATATAACGCATTTAATTCAAATGAATCATCGTTTAATAAGGAGTCATTTATATTTTCTAATGAACTTTTTATGTCGTTAATGGAGAGAGCTCCCTTTAATTGGTAAATCAGGCTAATTAAAATCATATGCTCTTTTGAATACTTTTTATTTTTGATAGGGATGAATAGTTTCCCTTTTGCGTAATTATTAATCATCGTTTTTGTTAATACTTTTTCATCATCAGTTCTCGTTGTATCTGCATAAGTATTCTCAAATAGTTGGACAACTTGGTCTACATATAAGTCAACATTTGGAATATCCTCAAGTTTAATATTTTTTTCTAAATGTAATGTCTCAAGTAATTCATTTATATTTTCCACGTAGAATCCCTCACTTTTATAACTTAGTGGAACTTAATGTTTAATATATCTTTAAATATGGTATTACGAAACGAATGAATTGTAAATGTTGACCTTAAAAAGAAATGTGTATATAATTACATGTAGTTATCAAAACTATATGTAATTATATGAGGGGTGTTATTATGAATACTTATGTAAGGGAACCAGTTAACGCATTTACTCACTTAGGTGGAGCGATCTTATCATTTATTGCCTTATTAGCTATGCTTGTGAAAGTTTCTATTAAGATGCCATCATTTGCTGCAATTACAGCTGTTATTTTGTTTGGTATTGGAATGATGGTCCTTTATGCGGCGTCAGCTGTGTATCATAGTGTTGTGGCCAATGAACGTGTTATTTACTTCTTTAGGAAGCTAGATCATTCTATGATTTTTATATTAATTGCAGGTACATATGCACCCTTTTGCTTAATTACATTAAATTCAGCAAGTGGTTTGCTATTATTTTGTTTAGTCTATGCAACTGCGATTTGTGGTATTGTGTTTAAAATGTTTTGGTTTAATTGTCCAAGATGGTTATCGACAGCAATTTATATTACGATGGGTTGGTTAATTGTTTTGTTCTTTGCACCGTTAGCTGAGAATTTAAGTACAGGAGGTATTGTTTTCTTAGTACTTGGGGGCATTTTTTATACAATTGGTGGATTTATTTATGGCACAAAGCCAAAATGGCTAGAGTTTAAATATATGGGACATCATGAAATTTTTCATGTTTTTGTATTATTAGGTAGTCTTGCGCATTTTCTAAGTGTATATTGTTACGTAATTTAATAAAAAAAACGCCACATAATTTTTATTATGTGGCGTTTTTTTTATTACCTGATTAGAATCGTATATGTTATAAAATTATTATGGGATAAAATGTAAGTTTCTGTGTTCGCATGTTAAACATAGGATAAGAAATATGTGATATACTTTGAGAAGTTTATAATGAATGAAATATGGAGGACTATAATTATGGCAATACTTGTAACAGGTGGAGCAGGATATATTGGTAGTCATACATGTGTAGAATTACTAAATAGCGGTTACGAAGTTATAGTAGTGGATAATCTTTCGAATAGCTCGGTAGAATCCATAAATCGAGTGAAAGAAATAACAGGAAAACAATTTAAGTTTTATAAAGAAGATGTTTTAAATCGCGAAGCGCTTGACGCAATTTTTGAAGAAAATGTAATTGAAGCAGTTATTCACTTTGCAGGATTTAAAGCTGTAGGGGAGTCAGTAGCGATTCCATTAACATATTATCATAACAACATTACAAGCACGTTAGTGCTATGTGAAGTAATGCAGAAACATAATGTAAAGAAGATGATCTTTAGTTCATCTGCAACTGTATATGGTATCCCGGAAACGTCACCGATTACGGAGGAGTTTCCATTAAGTGCAACAAATCCATATGGTCAAACGAAATTAATGATTGAGCAAATTATGCGTGATGTAGCATTTGCAGATGCAGAATGGGGTATCGCATTACTTCGCTATTTCAATCCATTTGGTGCACACGAAAGTGGGCGTATCGGAGAAGATCCAAATGGAATCCCAAATAACTTAATGCCATATGTAACGCAAGTAGCAGTAGGTAAGTTAAAAGAATTAAGTGTATTCGGAAATGACTATCCAACGAAAGATGGAACAGGAGTCCGTGATTACATCCATGTTGTGGACTTAGCAAATGGTCACGTAAAGGCGCTTGAGAAAGTAATGAGTACAACAGGAGTAGATGCTTATAACCTGGGCACAGGCATGGGCTATAGTGTACTAGAGATGGTTGAAGCATTTGAAAAAGTTTCGGGCAAGAAAGTTCCTTATAAAATCACAGAGCGTCGCCCAGGTGATGTGGCAGTATGTTTTGCTGATGCATCGAAAGCAAAGCGTGAATTAGGCTGGGAGGCAACACGCGGATTAGAAGAGATGTGTGCAGATTCTTGGAAATGGCAATCAAATAATAAAAATGGCTATTTAGAAGTTTAATGATGAATAAAAAAATGACCTTTGCTTAAAAGCAAGAGGTCATTTTTTATATTCATTTTTTATTAAGTTTATTACCTAACCTAGAAAAGAACGTTCCCTGTTTTATAGGAATATTTGACTGGCAACACGTGTAGGAATCGATACTTTCAATATTAGTAAAGGTATTGATTATTAAGTATGCGCTCTATTTCTCGTCTTAGAACGAAAGTGTATTTAATATAGCCTAGTAGTAAGTGAATAAAGATTGAAAAGTGCTACAAAGGTATTGTTATAAATAAGGAAAATTATCGGAAAGGATATAGATGAGGGATCAACTGCCTGTAAAACCCCAACTGATTAAAGTTTTATTTTATGATCAGCCAGCAACACAAGAGCAATTTCAGCGAGCATATGTAAATTTATTAAAAGAAATTAAAGGTTTTGATTCAAGCCTATTCCTTATACAAAATTGAGGATTTGAAACAATCAAAAACTGTTAAGGGTTACTATCGCGTTTTAGGTCCGTAATACAATTTTCTCATAAGAAAGAATGTATTACGGACCACCACCTATTACATAATAGGAGGAATTAATGAATTCGAACAAGTTGTTTGTGATATACTGTGTTTCCCTCTTGACTTGTATATGGTGGGAGACTTCGTCCGAAACAATTTGCAATAATATTGGAGTGAGCGGGATAAGAAATACGTATTTCATACAAATCAATAGTTTCATCTAAATTAGCATAAAAGACTGCGAGATGATTGCCTTGTAAAACATATGGGAATTCTACTTCTGCATTTTCACCAATTAATACAGGTAACTTTACAGGATTAGAATAATTAGACCAATCCCACACTTCTATATTTACATAGTGAGCGTAATATGCATCTAAATTTACAATGTTTATGACCGCTGAAATAGTTGCAGGTTCTCTTGTTAATACACCTGTAGAGTGAAAAACAGAATGATTTGGATAATGAAGAGGCATAAATATCAAACCTTTCTTAAAATGATAGGATTTTACAATATCTTATGCTAGAAGGTAGTAGAATGAGATAGAGGAATGTATTATTTTATTCATTTTTTATGGAAATTGAAAGCGTATTATTGAAATGTATTCCAACACTTGTATCATCGCTAGAGTCCGTTTATAATCAAGGAATCCTAGTTCATGTTTTGATAGGATTATTTATTATTGAAAGCGTTTTAAGTTCGCTCCTTTTTAAGGTAGGAGGTCTGACTTATACAGATGAAAAATTATGTATGTAGTTTTAAATGGGAAGAAAAATAATATAAGTATCACTTTATAGTGTGGGGAGGTTAAAAGTGTGAAAGGTAAAGATTTTCACACGAGTATATATGGGTTATGTAGGATTATTACTTTCAGGGGCAGCTTTATTTTTAAATAGTCTTGTTATATTAGGGAAAGCAGAGATGAAAAGTGCGGGTGTTTTTAATTTATTTGTGGGTGCACTACAAATTATTATTCCGTTTTATTTGATCATGATTTCTGACCAAAGCAATTGGACAGTGTATTCATATGCGGCTACTTTCTTATTTGGATTAACCTATTTATATGTAGGTGTTACTTTTATAAAGGGAATGGATAGTAGTGGTCTAGGATGGTTTTGTATTTGGGTAGCAATTATAGCCTTATTCTATATGGTTGTTTCATTTGTTCAATTTCATGATGTTGTTAATGCGTTAACATGGTTTATGTGGGCATTACTTTGGTACTTATTCTTTGTGCTAAATACACAAAAAAAGAATATTAATCAATATCTCGGACGAATCGCCTTCGTACAATCATGGGTAACATTGACTTTACCTTCACTATTTTATTTTATGGGAGTGTGGGGAGAGGGATTTGTATATGAACTATGGGTTTATGTATCAGTAATTTCTATTTTGTACTTTTGTTATTGTATTTTTAAATATAGAGTCCGTTAATATATTATCTGCATAAAAGCATGGAATCGTTAAACTGATTTCATGCTTTTTTTTATAGTAGCCTTTTATAATAAAAGAAGTAGTATTTTATAAATTGCAAAAATGGGGATGATGAAATTGAAGAAAGTGTTGGTGCTAGGAGGAACAAGATTTTTTGGTAAACATTTAGTAGAGTACCTTTTGCAAGCTGGACACGATGTAACAATTGCCACGAGGGGAGTTACTGAAGATTCTTTTGGTAACGCAGTAAAAAGAATAATTGTCGATAGAGAAGATGGAAAACTACTAGAAGAGCGTCTAGAAGGAAAAAGTTATGATATTGTATACGATAATTTATGCTATAGTTCAAATGCAGCGAAAATGGTATGTGAAGTTTTGAAAGGAAAAACGAAGAAGTATATTATGACATCTTCAATGGCTGTCTATGAACCTGCATTAAGCTTGTTAGAAGAGGACTTTAATCCATACGAATATGCAATTACATATGGAGATAGGAATGATTTTAATTATAGTGAAGGAAAGCGATTAGCCGAAGCGGTTTTATTTCAATATGCAACATTCCCAGTCGTTGCAGTGCGTTTTCCAGTTGTTATTGGAGAAAATGATTATACGAAAAGGTTACAATTTTACGTTGAATGTGTTGTGAACCAAAACCCTATCGTTGTGGATCATGTAGATGGAAATTTGTCATTTATACATGAAAAAGAGGCAGGAGAGTTTCTAGCTTGGTGCGGAATGGAAAATGTGAAAGGACCAATTAACGCCTGTAGTAACGGGGCAGTTTCTACGGAAGAAATTATTCATTTCATAGAAGAGAAGACGGGAATAAAAGCACTTATCCAGGAAGCTGGGGAAAATATAGCTCCTTATAATGAGGTAACTAACTGTACGTTACATAATGGAAAGGCTCGTGAATTTGGATTTTTGTTCCGAGAGCTGAAAATAGAAATAAAAAATGTTTTAAAACATTATATAAATACAATGAAGTAATCATAAATCCCCCGGTGGCAATCCGGGGGATTCTGGAGGATTTCGACAATACTGATTTTACATTACCAAATTTACCTTATACGTACGACTAATGTTTTTGCGATTGAATTGCTTGTAAATACTTCTCGTTTACTTGGTCCCAGTTTACTGTATGCCACCAGTTGGTAACAAACTCGGGGCGCCGATTTTGATACTTTAAATAATAAGCATGTTCCCATACATCAATTACGAGTAAGGGGATTTTTCCTTCTTGCAAAGGCGTATCTTGATTTGGTGTACTCATAACAGAGAGTTCCTCACCGTCAAGAACAAGCCATCCATAGCCACTTCCAAAACGACTAATAGCTGCTTTGGAAAGTTGATCTTTTAAGTTGTCAAAGGTATTGAAATAATAATCAATTACTTTTGCAACGTCTCCATTAGGCTCACCGCCACCTCGTGGGCTCATCACTTCCCAAAAAAGACTATGACAATAGTGACCACCACCGTTATTTCGTACAGCTGTAACAATTTCCTTCGGTAAAGCATCTAAATTACATAGCAATTCTTCTAAAGATTTATTATGTAATTCAGTATAATTTTCTAAAGTAGCATTTAAATTGTTTACGTATGTCGCATGGTGCTTTCCATGATGAATGGAAAGTGTATTGCTATCGATATGTGGCTCTAGTTCATCATAGTCATATGAAAGCTTTGGCAATTGAAATGAAGACATAACATTCCCTCCTTTCTATTCAAAAGTTGGTCTAGGTAAAAAAACTTTACCTGAGTCAAAAATACACTCATTTTCTATGGAAGTCAATAGTAAGTTCGTTAATTTTCTGAAAAATATTACAATAAAAGTAACACTCTCGCTTTCATTTGTGACTCCTATCCTTTTTGCTTATACTGTAAAGTATCAGGGTTTTGTTGAAATAGAAGGAGATTGTTTATGAGTGAAACGAAACAATTAATAGAGGAAGCAAGTAATTTTATTACGATTTGTTATAAAGAGCTTCATAAAGAACAATTGATAGAAGAACGTATAAAAGAAATTCAAATTGAGGTAGAGAAGACAGGGACATATGAGCATACATTTGAAGAACTTGTTCATGGTTCACGAATGGCATGGCGTAACAGTAATAGATGTATTGGAAGACTATTTTGGAGTAAGATGCACATATTAGATGCGCGCGAAGTAAATGATGAAGAGGGTGTATATAATGCATTAATTCATCATATTAAATATGCAACGAACGACGGGAAAGTTAAACCAACCATTACGATTTTTAAGCAATATCAAGGTGAGGAAAATAATATACGAATTTATAATCACCAATTGATTCGATATGCAGGATATAAAACAGAAATGGGAGTGATCGGTGACTCTCATTCCGCTACATTTACGGACTTTTGTCAGGAGCTTGGCTGGCAAGGAGAAGGTACGAATTTCGATGTATTGCCACTTGTGTTTTCTATAAACGGGAAGGCGCCTACATATAAAGAAATTCCGAGGAAAGAAGTAAAAGAAGTGCCAATTGAACACCCAGAATACCCTATTTCATCACTTGGAGCAAAATGGTATGGGGTTCCAATGATCTCGGATATGTGCTTAGAAATTGGCGGTATTTCTTATACAGCTGCTCCGTTCAATGGATGGTATATGGGAACAGAAATTGGGGCGCGCAACTTAGCGGATCATGATCGTTATAATTTACTTCCGGCTGTTGCGGAGATGATGGATTTAGATACATCGAGAAACGGTACGTTATGGAAGGATAAGGCGCTAATTGAGTTGAATATTGCCGTACTACACTCTTTTAAAAAACAAGGAGTTAGTATTGTTGATCATCATACTGCTGCACAACAATTTCAGCAATTTGAGAAGCAAGAAGCTGCTTGTGGTCGTGTTGTAACAGGTAATTGGGTGTGGCTTATTCCACCATTATCTCCAGCTACCACTCATATTTATCACAAACCGTATCCGAATGAAATTTTGAAGCCAAATTTCTTTCATAAATAATATTTAGTGCAGTTTTTTCTGCAAAATATAATTTTTTTAATTACTGTTATGTAGCAAATGGAAGCCTTTACTCTCGGTTATTTTTGGAAGAGGATTTTTGAACCAAGGAGTTCCTTATGTTATAATCAAATTTCTGTTTCGAAGACCTTATAGAAATATAAGGTCTTTTGTTTTGCTTTTTTATGTAAGAGAAAGAGATTTTTTCTTTTTAATAAGGGATTTGGCATATTTTTAGGGACAACATAAGTATGTGGGAAGTCGATAAAATGTTATGCATATATAATTATTGTGTTTTGGGTTTAAACAATAAAACATAATAAAGTTGTTTTTTTAGATTGCTGAGGAAGGAGGAATTGTAAATGAGGATGAAGAGTCGAAAAACTGATTGGCCTGTATTTATTATTAGCGGTGGTTCACTTTTATTATTTGTAATTGCAGTTTTTTTGAACAAGGATTATGTAGAGAGTGCGATTAATAACAGTTTCGCTTTTTCAATTAAATATTTTGGTGCCTTCTGGCAAGTTTTATTATTAGGTACATTTATTGTTGCGATGTGTATGGCGTTCTCCAAATATGGGAGAGTTAAACTTGGGGGATTAGAAAAACCTGAGATTAGTACGGCAAAATGGCTTGCTATTATTATGTCTACATTACTTGCCGGAGGTGGCGTTTTTTGGGCAGCAGCAGAGCCAATGTACCATTTGATGACGGTGCCACCAATACATGATGGTATATCTGCTGGAACGAAAGAAGCAGTCATGCCTGCTTTAGCACAAAGTTATATGCATTGGGGATTTTTAGCATGGACGATTTTAGGTACAATTAGTGCGGTAGTTATGATGTATGGACATTATCATAAAGGTATGCCGCTAAAACCTCGAACGCTTTTATATCCTATTTTTGGGGAAAAATTAAGAAAGAGCCTGCTTGGAACGATAATTGATGCAGCTGCAATTATTGCAGTAGCTGCAGGTACAATTGGCCCCATTGGATTTTTAGGTTTACAAGCAAGTTATGGATTACAAGAATTATTTGGAATTTCTGATGTGTTTACTACTCAATTGGCAATTATTGTTTGTGTAGTGGCCGTGTCTACCATATCGGCAGTAACAGGTATTGATAAAGGGATTCAAATTATAAGTAATTTAAATGTTAGATTAGCAATTTTGTTAATGGCATTCATATTACTATTTGGGCCAGGTGGATTTATTATTGATTCGTTTGTTTCTTCGTTTGGATTTTATGTAAGTGAGTTTATACCGATGAGCACATACCGTGGTGATACAAGTTGGTTAGGATCTTGGACAATCTTTTTCTGGGGATGGTTTATTGGATACGGACCAATGATGGCAATTTTAGTGAGTCGAATTTCAAGAGGGAGAACGATTCGAGAAATCATCGTTGCAATTGGAATTATCGCACCTATTATTACAACGTTTTGGTTTACTATATTAGGTGGATCAGGTGTGTTTTATGAGTTAATGAATCCTGGTTCTATCTCGGACGCATTAAGTGAATCTGGTATGCCGGCAGCTATGATTGCAATTACAGGGCAATTGCCACTTTCTAATATTATTGGACCAGCATTTCTTTTATTAACAATTTTATTTGTAGTGACAACAGGAGATTCAATGGCGTATTCCATTTCAATGGCAGTGACTGGAGACGGAGATCCTAGAATTAGTTTGCGAATTTTTTGGTCGCTTATTATGGGAGCAGTTGCAGCAATTCTTTTATATATGGGTGAAGGAAGTATTAATGCGCTACAATCGTTTATCGTAGTGACGGCAGTTCCGGTATCAATTTTATTATTCCCAATGCTATGGTTAGCGCCTAAAGTTGCGGGAGAATTAGCATTAAAACAAGGTATTGTAAAAGAAGAAGATAAAACTGCATTCTTATTTCAGAAGGCTAGTAAATCAAAATAAATAAAAACGTAAAAGAGGAAGCATCTTAAATAAGATGCTTCCTCTTTTACGTTTAATCTAATACTTTTCCCTTTGTTTCTGGTACACATATTAGCATTGTAATTAACCCGATTGGATAGATGATAAAAATCAAGGACAATGCTCCAAGCAGGTTGCCGCCTGTAGCGAGTAAGCCGATAATAACAGGCCCAAATCCAGCTAACCCACGTCCTGTACCGAAAATAAAGTTTTCTGCGGTAGAGCGAGCTTCAGCAGGGTAGTTTTCAGCTAAAATTGCCCCAAACCCTCCCATCATTCCATTTGCAAAGAATCCAAGCAATGCACTTCCCCATAATAATAATGTTGAATCTGTGAATAAGAAGAAGTAAATGAGACAGTATACTGTACCACCAATATAATAAATTGCAAAAGTTTTACGACGACCAATTTTATCAGCCAGAATACCAAAGATTGCAATTCCAATTAGCATACCGATGGTAGAAATGAACATCCAGCCACTCGCTTTTGCTAATGTATAGTTATATTTATTTGCTAAAATAGTTGGCATCCATGTGAAGATGCCGTAATATCCGAAGTTCTGGATAAACGACATAATAATAAGACCGATTGTTGTGATTGTTACTTTTTTATTGGCAAATAATTTTCGAAGTGGGAATTTTTTTATATGTTTTAGTTGTTCTGCTTCAGTAGTTGTTAATTTACCTGTAGCTTCTTTTTGCAATAGTTCCTTTTTGTAGCGTTGTTTTTGCTCCCATATTTTCGGTTCACTTAAACTTTTACGGACATAGACAGCTAGTAAAGCTGGAATTAATCCAAATAAGAAAACGGCTCTCCATCCAAAGTGTGGGACAATAAATGCTGGAAGGAGTGAAGCAATCAGTACACCAAATTGCCATCCAAGTGCAACAACAGATGTCGCTTTAGCGCGCATTTCTTTAGACCATGTTTCTGTTACAATGGCCATTCCGATTCCGAATTCACCACCAACTCCCACTCCAACTAAAAAGCGAAGAATTAATAATTGCCAGTAGTCTGTTGCGAAATAAATGAGTGCGGTTGCTAGTGAAAACAGTAAGATTGTGAAGGCCATTGTACGAATACGGCCAAATAAATCAGCAATAAATCCAAATAAATAAGAACCAATTAACATCCCTATTGTGGTAGCTAATGTTAAGTTTCCACCTTCAACAGGACTTAAGTGAAACTCTTTTAAAATATAGACAAGTACGAAAGATAATAGCAACATATCTAAACCTTCTGCTGCATATCCTAGCGCAGAACCAAATAATGTTTTATACCTTTTCGCTTTCGTCTCCTCTGTTGTTTGTTGTACATCAGTAGTGACGTTCATTATTACTCCTCCTTATTTTCTACAGTCGCTATGGAAGAATAACAAAAGGCCTTCTCACCTGATATGATGAGAAGGCCAAAAAAGCATACGTATCCCCAAAAAAGAACATACGTATATTGTATTCCGACTTCCTTCTCAACCTCACGGGGTTGGGTTAAAGGACTGTATTATATTACTTTATTTTTAGCACTCTTCTATTGGATTGTCAAATAAAGAGGAAGTTATTATGTGTGAAATATTTCAAAAAACATTTCGTTCTTCTTGACGTCGGCTTCATTATTTTCCCATAATAAAACTAACTAAATAAAAAGGAATGAATCAAAGATGCTAAATTTAGTACTCATGATGATTGAACGAGTCGGACTTATAGTTATTTTAGGATTTTTACTCTCTCATATTAAAACTTTCAGGCGCCTCCTTCATAAACAGGATGGCTATGTAGATAAGCTTAAGCTTATTTGTATTTTTTCGGTATTTACAATTGTAAGCAATTACACTGGGATTGAAATAGCGGGAAATACAATTATGAATGAAAATTGGTTACAAGGTGTTTCTTCGTCAAGTACAATTGCGAATACGCGTATTATGGGTGTTGGTATTAGCGGCTTACTTGGTGGCCCTATCGTAGGGATTGGAGTAGGGTTTATTGCTGGTATTCATCGTTATATGCTTGGTGGTACGACAGCGCTAAGTTGCGCAATCTCTTCTATTTTAGCGGGGATTATAACTGGTTATATCGGATATATTTTCAAAAAATATAACCGTACAATTACTCCTAAGTTTTCAGCAGTTTTAAGTATTTTTATCGTATCTTTAGAAATGCTTATGATTTTATTAATTATAGAGGATGGAATTAGCGTTGTGAAAACAATAGCGATACCGATGATTCTTGTAAATAGTTTTGGAAGTTTTATTTTACTTTCTATGATACAAGCTATTTTGCGTCAGGAGGAGAATGCAAAAGCACTTCAGACTCATAAAGTATTGCGTATTGCTGATAAAACGTTACCGTATTTTCGTCAAGGCTTAACAGAAGAATCGTGTAAGCATGTGGCACAAATTATTCACCGCTTTACAGGAACAGATGCGGTATCTTTAACAGATACAGAGAAAATATTAGCGCACGTTGGATTAGCATCAGATCACCATATTCCTTCACATAGTTTAATAACTGGTTTATCAAAAGAAGTTTTACATACAGGGCAAATAATGAAGGCGAAATCACGTGAGGTTATTAATTGCCAACATGAAGGCTGTCCCTTACAAGCCGCTATTGTTATTCCACTAACTTCACATGGAAATACGATAGGGACATTAAAACTGTATTTCAAAAATTCTAACCAGTTAAGTCGCGTTGAAGAAGAATTAGCAGAAGGGTTAGCAAAAATATTCTCCACGCAGTTAGAGTTAGGAGAAGCTGAGTTGCAAAGTAAATTACTTCAAGATGCGGAGATAAAAGCATTACAAGCGCAAATTAACCCGCACTTTTTATTTAATGCGATTAATACAGTATCAGCTTTATGCCGAACAGATGTAGAAAAAGCAAGGAAGTTATTATTACAGCTTAGCGTGTATTTCCGTTGTAATTTGCAAGGAGCACGTCAGTTATTGATTCCACTGGAACAAGAATTAAACCATGTACAGGCATACTTATCACTAGAACAAGCAAGGTTCCCAAATAAGTATGAGGTAAAGATGTATATTGAGGATGAGCTAAAGACAACTTTAGTACCACCATTTGTTCTTCAACTATTGGTTGAAAATGCATTGCGACATGCTTTTCCGAAGAAGCAACCAGTGTGTGAAGTGGAAGTGCATGTTTTTGAAAAAGAGGGTATGGTTCACTTTGAAGTAAAAGATAATGGACAGGGAATTGAGGAAGAACGTTTAGAACAATTAGGAAAGATGGTAGTTTCTTCAAAGAAAGGGACTGGAACAGCTTTATATAATATTAATGAACGTCTTATTGGGTTATTTGGGAAAGAAATGATGCTTCATATCGAAAGTGAATTAAATAAAGGGACGGAGATTACCTTTATTATTCCAAAAAAAGTAGGGGAGGAAGAGCCAGGTGTTAAAAGTATTAGTAGTTGACGATGAAATGTTAGCACGTGATGAACTAAAGTATTTATTAGAGAGAACGAAAGAAGTTGAGATAGTTGGTGAGGCTGATTGTGTGGAAGACGCATTAGAAGAACTAATGCAATGTAGACCAGATATTGTATTTTTAGATATTCAATTATCCGATGATAACGGATTTGAAATCGCGAATATATTAAAGAAGATGAAAAATCCACCTGCAATTGTATTTGCTACTGCCTATGATCAATATGCGTTGCAAGCATTTGAAGTAGATGCGTTAGACTACATTTTAAAACCATTTGATGAAGAGCGTATTGTGCAAACATTAAAGAAGTATAAAAAACAAAAACAAGCGCAAATAGAAACGAAGCACGAAATAAAGGGGACAGATGTAACAGCAGAGATGCATAAATTAGCATTACCAATTGAAGAATCAATCGTACTTGTGAATATTGAAGATATTATATATGTAGGGCTTGTAGATGGGAAAGTAACAGTAAAAACAATGAGGGAAACATATGTAACACATGATACACTTGTAATTTTAGAGAAGAAGTTACCACAAGCAAACTTCATGCGCGTCCATCGTAGCTTTATTGCAAATATTAATCATATTACTGAAATTCAGCCATGGTTCAATTCTACTTATAATTTAATCATGAAAGAAGGATCGAAAGTACCTGTTAGCCGTACATATGCCAAAGAACTCAAGAAGCTGCTTCGTATTTAAGAAGCAGCTTTTGTATTTCATCCTTTTATATTTGTAACTGATTCTGTATATTTGACGTTCTGTTATGTAAACGCTTACCTCGTTACTTACATCTTATACAATAAAGGTACCAAATCGAAAGAGGTGGCCAAAATGAGTACGAAAAAAGTATACAGTTTCTTATCACAAGCATTCATATTCTCAGCTATTATGTTAATTTCTAATATTATTGCAACACATTTACCAATTCCGATGCCTTCATCGGTAATCGGGTTAGTTATTTTATTTAGTCTATTATGTTTAAAAGTTATTAAATTGGAGCAAGTTGAATCACTTGGAACAGCTTTAACAGGTATTATCGGATTCCTTTTCGTCCCATCAGGTATTTCAGTTATTAATTCTCTTGGTGTAATGGGACAATATTTTGTACAAATTTTAACTGTAATTGTTGTAGCAACAGTTATTTTACTAGCTGTAACAGGATTATTTGCACAATTTATTTTAGGAAAAGATGAAAAAGAAACAGAAGATACAAAAGAATTGAAAGTAGTAAATAAAGGACGCAAGCACGGAAAGGTTGCGTAACCATTGCATTTATATATTGTTAGGAGGTAATGAATATGGCAAGCACAATGACTCCATATTTCGGAATCGTCGTTTCATTAATCGCATACGGGATCGGAACGTTATTATTCAAGCATTCAAAAGGATTCTTCTTATTTACACCATTATTTGTAGCGATGGTATTAGGGATTGTCTTTCTAAAGGTAGGTAACTTTACTTTTGAAGAATATAATACTGGCGGAAAAATGATTAGTTTCTTCTTAGAACCAGCAACAATTGCATTCGCTATCCCACTATACAAGCAAGTGGATAAGTTGAAAAAATATTGGTGGCAAATTTTATCGGCTATCGTGGTGGGATCTATTTGCTCAGTAATTGTCGTGTTCATTGTTGCAAAAGCAATCGGTTTAGATACAGCAGTAATGAATTCAATGCTACCACAAGCAGCAACAACAGCAATTGCGTTACCAATCTCAGAAAGTATTGGTGGTATTCCAGCAATTACATCGTTTGCAGTTATTTTCAACGCAGTTATCGTATACGCATTAGGGGCATTATTCTTAAAAACATTTAGAGTTAAGCATCCGATTGCAAAAGGTTTAGCACTTGGAACAGCGGGCCATGCATTAGGAGTTGCAGTAGGAATTGAAATGGGTGAGGTAGAGGCAGCGATGGCAAGTATTGCTGTAACGGTAGTTGGGGTTGTAACAGTAGTTGTCATCCCAATGTTTATGCCATTCATTGGATAGTAAAACTTACTTAAAAAATAAGAAAAGCAAGCTATTTGTAGGACAGATTTCTACTGATAGCTTGCTTTTTATGTTACAGTAGTGGTAAGACCTATTTAAAAAAATGTAAGTTTCCTTAAATCTTCATTAATACTATGTAGAATACGTTTTGAATTAGGTCATTGTATTGTAAAATAAGAAGTAATCTACTATATACCTGTTAAGATAGGCATATAATGAGTTTATAAAAATCTTAATATGAATGAATAATTTAAAAGTAGAAAAGAGAGAAATCTACTTATTAACGTTTTAGTTTATAGGACAGGAGAGAGTATTCGTCGATTATGCAAATAAAAAACCTGTTTCAAAGCAAAGGATTTCAGAGGTTACTCGTATTAGTAATACTTGCTCTCGTGTTATACGGGCTGCAAAGTATGTTGAATTTAATATTAATTACGTTTATTCTCACGTATTTAATGGATCGATTCCAAAAGTTTATTTCCCGCAAATTAGATCATTTCATGCCTATTAATCGAAAAATTATTATAGCATTTCTATATGTAATGTTAATTGGTGGAATTGCTATTACGCTATTTAAATATTTACCAGTATTAACGATACAAATTTCACAATTGATTTACCAATTCAATGTATTTTTAAGAAACCCACCAGATAGTGAACTAATTAAGTATGCAGTTAATGCTGTCAATCATATGGAGCTTTCTAAATATGTAGGACAAGGCGTAGACATTTTGTATAAATCAATTACGAATGTTGGTAAATTTGGTCTTCAAGTTTTACTTTCTTTAATTTTGAGTTTGTTTTTCTTACTAGAAAAATCTCGTATTGTTGGTTTTACTGCAAAGTTTAAAGAAAGCAGGCTTGCAATTTTCTATACTGAAATTGAGTACTTCGGTAAGAAATTTGCACGTTCATTCGGAAAAGTAATCGAAGCACAATTTTTAATTGCAGTTGTTAACTGTGTTTTATCCGTGATTGCACTATGGATATTAGGATTCCCGCAATTATTAGGTTTAGCATTAATGATTTTCTTGCTTGGATTAATTCCAGTAGCGGGGGTTATCATTTCGTTATTCCCACTTTGTATGATTGCTTACAATATTGGCGGTATTATGTACGTTGTTTATATTTTAGTTATCGTAACAGTGATTCATGCGCTTGAAAGTTACGTATTAAATCCGAAGTTTATGTCGCAAAAAACAAATTTACCGATTTTCTATACTTTTATGGTATTAATTTTCTCAGAGCACTTCTTAGGTGTATGGGGACTGATTATCGGTATTCCAATCTTCATTTTCTTACTAGATGTTTTAGACGTGACAAGTGATGAAATTGAGAAGGATGTTGGAACAAAATAAAGTGAAGTAGAGAAAAAGCATCGATGTTCGATGCTTTTTCTTTTATAACATTATGTTTCTTATGCCATACTGTAAGGAGAATATAGAATAGGGGTGAAGTAATGGCTGTAAATGAAAAGGTAGAATTGGCTACATTTGCTGGAGGGTGTTTCTGGTGTATGGTTTCTCCATTTGAAGAGATGGAGGGAATTATACAGGTTGTTTCAGGTTATACAGGCGGTCATAAAGAGGACCCAACGTATAAAGAAGTGTGCTCAGAAACAACAGGACATTATGAAGCAGTACAAATTACATTTGATGCAAATAAAATGCCGTATGAGGAATTGTTAAATATATATTGGAGACAAATTGATCCGACTGATATTGGGGGACAATTCCACGACCGCGGGCAGTCTTATGAAACGGTGATTTTTTATCATAATGAAGAACAACATAAAAAAGCTGAGGCCTCAAAAGAAGAGCTTGAGCAGAGTGGACGCTTTTCAAAACCAATTGCGACAAAAATACTACCAGCAGCTACATTTTATCCAGCTGAAGAATATCACCAAGGATATCATAAGAAAAACACATTCCGCTATGAGTTATATCGTAAAGGCTCAGGACGAGATGCTTTTATTAAGCAACATTGGCCAAAGGATAATGCTCATTTAAAAGAAAAACTCAATGAGATGCAGTTTTATGTAACACAGGAAAATGGTACAGAACCACCATTTCGAAATGAGTATTGGAACCATAAAGAGGAAGGTCTTTATGTAGACATCGTTTCAGGTGAGCCGCTGTTTACTTCTCTAGACAAATTTGATAGTGGATGTGGATGGCCTAGTTTTACAAAACCAGTTATGTCAGCAAGTGTGAAAGAAAAGATGGATGTGAGTCATAATATGACACGTACAGAAGTGAGAAGTAAAGAGGGAGATTCGCATCTTGGGCATGTATTTCCAGACGGTCCAGGACCGAATGGGCTTCGTTACTGCATTAATTCCGCAGCTCTTAGATTTATTCCAAAAGAGGAATTAGAGAAAGAAGGTTATGGCGATTTCTTAATCTTGTTTGGAAATAAAAAATAACCTCGCAGTTAGCGAGGTTATTTTTTTGCTATTTTGTTTTTTTCTTTTTAAATTTGCTTAATACTTCATAAACAATTGGAACAATAAGAAGTGTTAATAACGTTGAACTTGTTAATCCACCAATTACTGTTACACCAAGTCCTTTAGAAATTAAGCCGCTACCTTCAAATCCTAATGCAAGCGGGATAAGAGCTCCGATTGTTGCAATTGCAGTCATTAAAATTGGACGCAAGCGTGTTGCACCAGCTTCTAATAAAGCTTCACGTGTTGATAAACCTTCATTTTCTTTATGAATAACGCGGTCGATAAGCACGATTGCGTTTGTTACAACGATACCGATTAACATAAGCGCCCCAATCATTGCAGATACACTTAATGTTTCACCAGAGATTAATAAGGCAACAAGGGCCCCAATAATTGTGAATGGTAGCGAGAATAAAATTGCGAATGGTGCAAGGGCACCGCCAAATGTAACGACAAGAACGAAGTATACAATGGCAATCGCAGCTAACATCGCTAGGCCAAGTTGCTTGAATGATTCTTGAATATCTTTAGTAACACCGCCCATAGAAACATCTACACCAGAAGGAAGATCCATTTTATCTACTTCTTTTTGGACTGCAGCAGATGCTTTTGAAACGTCATCAGATGTTAATTTTGCACTAACCTCTGCATAAACACGGCCATCTCGGTGTGTTACTGTATTCGATGTTTCACCTTCTTTTACAGTCATAACATCTTTTACAGCTACTTCATTACCAAGTGGTGTTGTAATTTTGCGATTTGTTAAGTCATCGATTGTTTCATAATTTTGTTTTTCAGCTTCTACATATACATTGATATCTTTACCGTCTTTTTTAATTGTTGTCAGAACAGGGCGATCATGTTGATTAGAAAGTCCCATTCCAATTTGAGCAGCCGTTAAGCCCATTTTACTCAGCTTTTCTTGATCTGCGACTAAAGTGTACTCTGCATATGTTTTTGCAATACTAGAATCTATATCTTTTAAGTCTTTATTTTTCTTCATGATATTTTGAATATCTTTTACGACAGGCTTAATGTCTTCTGAGCTATCTCCGTAAACGTATAGTTTAATTTCGTTACTACCGCCACTTGCTCCGAAGTCTTGGTTTTTCCATTCACCTTTTCCAGACATTTTTTGTAAATCTTTCACGACTTCTTCTTTTTCTTTTTCGAAGTTTTTCGTGTCGTTATCATATTGAACGAAGAACATAGCTTGATTTGTTTGACCAGGGCTCATTGGATTCTCTCCACCTAATGAGAACTGAATTGTTTTCACGTCTTTATTATCTTGGAAGTGCTTCTCAGCTTTCGTTGCAATTTTTTCAACGTCTTCTAATGTTTGACCTGGTTCAGGTTTGTATGTTGCGATAATCATTTTTTCTTCTTCAGAAGGTAAGAAACTTACACCGATAACCGGTACAAGTGCGAGACTACCAACTAATAGAAGGACAGCAATACTAGATGTAATAATTTTGTGATTTAAAGCCCATTCAAGTATACGTTTATACCCATTTGCTAATTTGCTTGGTTTCTCTTCATGATGTACCTCTTTTTCCCTCGTGCTTTCTTTCTTAAATAAGGAATGGGCAAGCATTGGTACGATTGTAACAGCCACTAGTAACGATGCTAATAAAGCGAAGACAATAGTTAAGGCGAATGGTAAGAACATTTCACCAATCATACCTTTTACAAGTCCTAGCGGTAAGAATACAGCGATTGTCACAATGGTAGAAGACATAATCGGAATAAACATTTCTTTCGTAGCTTCACGAATTAAATCTCTTCCGCGCAATTTCTCTTCTGATAACGACATACGTCGGTAAATATTTTCAATAACAACAATTGAGTCATCAACAACACGGCCTATAGCAACTGTCATTGCTCCAAGCGTCATAATGTTAAGCGTAATATCCATTTGCTTTATGACTAAAACAGCAATTAATAACGAAAGTGGTATTGAAACGACAGAGATTAACGTTGTTCGAATATTTCGTAGGAACAGCATAATAATAACAATCGCAAAGATAGCACCGAAAATTGCTTTGCTTAGCATTGTTTCAACTGACTTTTCAATAGGTGCACCTTGGTCGAATGTTGAAATGATCTCTAAATCTTTATATTTTTTCTCAAGATCTTTTACTTTATCTTTTACTGCATTTACAACATCAACTGTATTTGCATCAGAGGCCTTCACAATTTGAATTCCAATTGCTTCTTTTCCATTTGTTCGAGAAATGGATTCTGCTTTCCCAACTTCTTTAATTTCAGCAATTTCGTCTAATGTAACTGTTGGAATTCCGTTCATAGCAGCTGGATTCATTTGCGGCGTTTGTGCACCAGCGCCAGCATTTTGACTACCTTGACCGTTAGGTGATGAAGGTATAGCTGGGATTTTGAGTTCTTTTAATGCTTTAATCGTTGTAATATTGCCATCTACAACAACTGATTTTTCCGTGTCTTTAAACGTATATAGGCCAAGTGGTAAAGATACATCCGATCCTTTAATTACATTTTTTACAGTATCTTCACTTAGTCCTAGTTCTTTCATTTTATCTTTCTTGAAGACGAGCTGTACTTCATCTACTTGTTGGCCTGCAATTTGAACAGATGCAACACCATCAAGTCCTTTTAAGCCCGGTACAATATTTTTCTCTACATTTTCAGTTAAGGTAGCTAAAGATTCATTCTTGCTTGCTACGCTTAACGAAATAACAGGAAAAGCATTGAAGTTTACTCGTGAAACCTTAGGGTCTTTAACACCGTCAGGGAGCTTTACATTTGTGAGAGCTTCTTTAATTTCTGTTTCTGCTTTTTCCATATTTTTATCAAAATCGTATTCTACTTGAATAGAAGATGCGTTTTGAAAAGATGATGAGCTAACAACGTTAACACCACTTAAATTTTGTAGTTGTTCTTCCATCGGCTTTGAAACTTTATCGGCTACTTCTTCTGGTGTAGCACCAGGATAGACCGTAGTTACTGTCACAATCGGTGTTGTAATATCAGGAATTGTTTCCAGCTTCATATTGAGGCCAGAGTAAATTCCCGCAATCGTAACAATAATGGTTAGTAGCCAAACTGCGAACTTATTTTTTAACGAGAAATTGATGATTTTGTTCATGTTTGCGCTCCCTTTGTATTATATTGACCAACTGGTCAGTCTAATACATAATATAACTGACCAGTTGGTCAATCGTCAATAAAAAGAGATGGTATAATAAATCCATAATAAGATGCGAGATTAAATTTAGGAGAGAAGATATGAAAGAAAAAGAGCGTTTAATTATAGAATCGGCTATGAAGTTATTTGCTACTAAGGGTGTAAATGCGACATCAGTGCAGGAAATTGTGACAGCTAGTGGTATATCTAAGGGAGCTTTTTACTTATATTTTAAATCAAAAGATGAGCTTTTATTAGCGACACTTCGATATTATTATGACAAAATTCAAAAGAAAATGCTGGATATTGAGCAAGAGTCTTTGTTACCACGTGAAAAATTTGCAAAACAATTACATTGTCAGTTTAATGATATACAAAAGCATAAAGAGTTTATTATTATGCATGCGAGAGAAAATGCGATTCCGTTTAATAAAGAAGTGGAAGAATTTATGATGCGGATGAAGTTAGAGTCTCATGCATTTTATCGAAATAGTTTATTGTCCATTTATGATGAAAAGATTATGCCATATTTATTGGATTTAGTAATTATGGTGGAAGGCATATGCCGTGGGTATTTAGAATTAATTATTTTACAAGCAACAGAAATTGATTTATCTTACATCTCTGCTTTTATTTTAAAAAGAGTAGATAATTTAGTAGATGGCTTGGTAGAATCTTCGGAAGAACCTATTTTACACGAAGAAAAGCTTGGAGAATTTCTTTGTAAATCAGAGCTCATTAAGGAACAGGTTAAAGAGCATTTTTTAAAAGAAATTATTGGATTTAAGCGTACTCTAGCTGATCAATTAGAGGACGATGAGCTGCTAGTAACATTAGATGTTTTAGAGGCGGAAATGCGATTGCTTAATCCAAGAATTCCGGTAATTAGAGGTATGTTAGCAAATTTAGAGGTTTATCCGGAATTAAAAGAATTTCGCTTACGCCTTATAGGATACTACAATATAAAAAATTCTTAATAAAAAACTCCTTGTCTACACAAGGAGTTTTTTATTAAAGATTACTTACTATTTTGAGACCATTTTTCTACATCCCAAACCTTTGTGATCCAATCTTCATAGAATTCCGGTTCGTGACATACAAGGAGAATTGTTCCTTTATATGCTTTCATAGCCTTCTTAAGTTCTTCTTTTGCTGTAACATCAAGATGGTTTGTCGGCTCATCAAATAGTAGCCAGTTACTTTCTTCACCCATTAGCTTACATAAACGAACTTTTGCTTGTTCTCCACCACTTAATTGACTTAATGGACGAGAAATATGTTCATTTTTTAATCCGCATTTCGCTAACATCGCACGAATTTGATGCTGGTCTAGGCCAGGGAATGTATTCCATACATCATCAATTGGTGTTATATTATCAGCTTTAACTTCTTGCTCAAAGTATGCAGGCTCTAAGAAGTCACCAAGACTTGTTTTACCGTTTAAAGGTTTAATTTTACCTAAGATTGTTTTTAGTAGCGTTGATTTACCAACACCATTACATCCAACAATAGCAATTTTTTCACCACGCTCAATTGTCATTGATAACTTTGGTAGTAGCGGATGTGTATATCCGATTTCTACATTTTCACCTTCAAAGACGAAGCGACTACTTGCACGACTTTCTTTAAATGAGAATTCAGGTTTGATTGCTGTTTCCGGACGATCAATAAGTTCCATGCGATCAAGTTGTTTTTGACGACTCTTTGCACGACCTGTCGTTGAATAACGAGCCTTGTTCTTTGCAATGAAGTCTTCTTGCTTTTTGATAAACTCGCGCTGCTTTTCATAAGCGTTTATATGTTGATTTTTATTGATTTCTGCTAGTTCTAGGAATTTTTCATATGTCGCTGTATAGCGTGTCATTTTTGTGAATTCTAGATGGAAAATAACATCAACACATTTGTTCATAAATTCCGTATCATGAGAAATCAATAAGAATGCATGTGGGTATTCTTTTAAATAAGTTGTTAACCAATGAATATGTTCAACGTCTAAATAGTTAGTAGGTTCATCAAGCAATAACACTTCTGGTTGTTCAAGTAATAGCTTTGCAAGCAATACTTTTGTACGTTGTCCACCACTTAGTGCTGAAACATCACGATCTAAACCAATAGCATCAATTCCAAGACCACGTGCAGCCTCTTCAATTTTCATATCTAGTAAATAGAAACCACCTGCTTCAAGTGCATCTTGTATTTCTGCCATTTGCTCAAGAAGTTCTTCTAGTTCTTCTGGTGTAGCAGTTCCCATTTTTTCTGTAACTTCATTTAAAGCTGTTTCCTTTTCGAATAACGGTAAAAATGCATCCGCTAGTACGTCACGAATTGTACGTCCAGGCGTTAAAACCGTATGCTGATCTAAGTAACCGTAATGTGTGCCTGGTGTCCATTCTACACGACCTTCGTCATGAATAAGCTGACCAGTAATGATATTCATAAATGTTGATTTACCAACACCGTTTGCACCAACTAATCCAACGTGCTCACCTGCTAATAATCGCATAGATACATCTTTAAATAATGTACGATCGCCAAATGTATGTCCTAATTTTTCAACTGTTAATAAGCTCATAGTATCCTCCGTCCAACTTGAAATAGTACCTTGAATCATGATACTAAATTCTTTCATATAATGCCATCATTTCAAAATGTATATTTTTTCAAAAAAAGGGTTGCATTAATTTTCTGAAAATATATAATATAATTGAACAGTGGTTAATTATATGTGTGAGGTATGAAATATGTCGCCAAGGAAAGCAGTTAAACAAGAACTAACAAGAGAAATGATTATGAATGTAGCTAGGGAGCTATTTATAGCACAAGGATATCAACATACTTCAATGCGCAAAATTGCAACAGAACTTGGATATAGCCATGGTTCGATTTATTATCATTTTAAAAACAAAGCAGAGCTATTTTACGCAATGGTGGAACAGGATTTTCAATTATTAAACAAAAAGTTAGATGAAATTTGTAATCAAAAGTTATCGAGAGAAGAGCAACTAAGAGCAGTTTTATTCGGTTTTATTGAATTTGGTCTAAGAAATCAGAGTCATTATGAAATTATGTTTTTAATTAAAGATGCCGAATTAAAAGAGTGTTTGGCAAATAGTCCTAATATTAGTTATGAAAAATTTGCGAAGGTTATTTCTTTTTTATGTGATGGGGAATTAAATGCGATGATAATATGGTCTGTTTTTTTATCATTACATGGATTTGTAGCACATTATTGCAGAAGTGGCCAAACGTTTGAAGAACTACAAGGTTTGGCTAAGGTACATGTAGAGTTTATTTCAAAATCGCTTCTTATGTAAGTGATTTTCTTTTTAATATTAATTGAACAGTGGTTAATTAATTTAGGAGGGGATTTATAATGAAAAAGGCTTTAGTATTAGGTGCTTCTGGTTCAATGGGTTATGCAATTGTAAACGAATTATGTGGCCGAGGGATTCATGTGGTTGCTTTTGCAAGAAATAAGGAGAGATTAGGTGCATTATTTTCTGGGAACAAACATGTAGAAGTTGTAGCCGGCGATGTATTTGTAAAAGAGGATATAATGAATGCTGCTAAAGATGTTGATATTATATTTCATGTTGTAAATATTCCGTATTCAGATTGGGAGAAACAGCAAGAGAAATTATTAATAAACATATTAGAGGTATCGAAACATTACGGTATCAAACTAGGGATAGTTGATAATATTTATGCGTATGGAAGGCAAGGGGAAGGGCTTGTAAAAGAAGAGGCTAAAAAAAGACCACACACAAAGAAAGGGAAGATTCGTTTACAACTTGAAGAGATGGCAAAACAAGCTAATGTACGAATGTTTATTGCTCATTTCCCAGACTTTTATGGTCCAAATGCAGAAAGCACACTTGTTCATCATACATTAAAGGGAATACTTGCAAATAAAATGTCTAGCTTTGTTGGAGATAAAAAGATTGCCCGTGAATATATTTTTACACCAGATGGTGCAAAAGCAATGGTTGAATTAGCTTTACATGATGAGGCCTATGGACAAAATTGGAACATACCAGGTTATGGTGTTATTACAGGTGAGGAAATGATTCAACACATACGGGAATTAACGGGATATACGAAACGATTAATAACTGTAAAAAGAGGAATGATCCAGTTTATTGGTTTGTTTGATAAGCAGATGAAAGAATTTATGGAAATGCTATATTTGACGGAAAAACCAGTTGTATTAAGCGGGGAGAAATATGAGAGGTATATCGGGGATATACCAAAAACTTCGTATTATAATGGGCTAAAAGAAATGATTATATCTATGCAAAAAAAGGGTGTGTAAATGTTAGTATATAAAAAAGTTACTTCTACCTACAGAAGTAACTTTTTTGTTATGCCTTTTGTTTAACTTCACTAACTTTCTTTTCAGCTACAATAAAATGCGGTCTACGTTTTGTTTCATAATAAATACGACCGATATATTCACCAATAACACCTAGGAATATGAGTTGAATACCGCCAATAAATAGTATAGCGGAAATGAGAGTAAAGTAACCAGGAACTTCCACACCACCAAGGATAATTTGAACGAACGTAGTGATTACATATAAAAGTCCAAAAATGGTTGTTAGTAATCCAAGATATATAGATAGGCGTAACGGTTTATTATTGAATGAAATTACACCATCAATTCCGTAATTTAATAATTTCGAGAAGGTCCATTTACTTTCTCCATCAGAACGTAATACATTTTCATATTCAATAATTAATTCGTTATAACCAATCCAAGAGAATAAGCCCTTTGAAAATCGGTTGTACTCACTTAAGGATACTAATGAATCCACTGCTCTTCGACTTAAAAGTCTAAAGTCACCAATACCATCTACTAATTCAATATCTACAAACTTATTCATCACCTTATAGTAAAGACGAGAGACGAAAGAGCGAACGGGTGAATCACCAGTTCTTGTCCTTTTTGCAATGACTTGGTCGTAGCCATCGTTATATCCTTCTAACAGTTCTTTTATTAACGTAGGAGGGTGTTGTAAGTCAGCATCCATAATAACAATGGCATCGCCTGTAGCGTATTTTAAGCCAGCTAACATTGCAGCTTCTTTTCCGAAGTTTCGACTAAACGATATATAGTGTACCGATGAATCTGAACTAGCTAAATCACGTAAAATATTTAATGTATCATCTTTACTACCATCATTAACAAAAACAAATTCATAATCGGTAGTTAATTTATGAATTTCAAGAGAAGTCTCTGAATAAAAGGCTCGAAGCACCTTTTCTTCATTGTAGCATGGTACAACGATTGAAAGAGTCATTTTTGACACTCCTTGTTTGTAGTGGGTTAAAACAATGTTATGCGTTTTTATATGAAGCTATCCAATTGGATAGCTTCATGATTCATTGATTGCTCATTATTGCTTTTTAAAAGAAAATTTTCGTCGTGCTTTTGGATTTGTGAAAATTAGTAAAGCTACACAAATAATTAGTGAGATAATTGATATAATCATACCTAATTTGAAGTAAGGTGTAACGTAAGTCATTTCGATTACATGTGAGCCTTTTGTAATGGGAACACCGATAAAGGCAGAATTCGCTTTCGTAAATTCCTTTTCTTTTCCATCAACTTTTATAGTCCAACCTTTACTATATGGAACAGATAAATATAGGAGCCCGTCTTTATTTGAGTTGATATCCCCTTTTAAATAATTGTTCTTATAATAAATATTTTCAAGTCTATTTTCAGTTAATTTTTTTGTTTCTTTTTGTACACTTTCATAGTTTACGATATTTGCTTGTAAGTCACCTAATTCATACTCACCTGCCATATCAATAGAGATAGTTAGGTTTTCTGGACGCTCAGTGCCTAAATTGTAAACAAATCTTTCTAACGGATACGAGTATGCACCAGCATCGTCACCTTTTCCGATTGTTTTTCCATTAACAGTTGCATTGAATGTACCTGTATTTTTCAATTTTAATTCTATCAGTAGGTCACCAGGCGTATTAGGATAATTGATAGGTAAGATCATATTTCCAAAGCCATGAACAATTAGTTTGTTTCCTTCTTTTACCATATTTTCGAATTTTGCTTTTTCCATTTTAATAGATACTGCCTTTGACTTAAGGTCTTGTTTATTAAAATGGTTTAATGAAAATTCTTTTGTATTATTAACGACAACAGCATGTAATAATAATTGATCACGCTGAGCGAAGTTTAATTTAGAAAACTCTTCTTCACTTATAGCCGAATCATATACATACCCTAACGGTAAGGTATAGTTATTTTTGTAAATATTATATGGTCCTACTTGCTGTAATAGTTTATATCCATAAGGTACATTCTTTGGATCTGTATCAGCACTTAATACGCGATATTTTATACCTAGCATATTTTCAAGTAGCAGTCGACTATCAGCTTGATAAAACATTGAGGGTGTATCGTACATTTGGAATACGCCATATTTATTTTTCATAAAGTCATGGACATAATAATTAACCAAGCTTTGATATGTACTTACGCCATGATATCCTTGTAGCATTGGTGTGTTATATTCGCTATATGGATTAAGAATACGATAAAAGTCTTTATCATTTTCTTGTATGTAGCGAATTGCAGCAATTTCTTCTTTATTATCATAGCCTGGTTCGTGTAACTTTTCAGTTGAAATCTGGCTCTGTCCGTAAACGGTACTAAGTATATTATTCGCATACATATAATTCATAGAAATTGTGCTAACGAGTATGTTCAATACAACTAAAAATTGTATGAAAGGTTTAGAAATATAACGCCATAAACATACTGTAATAACAGAAAGAACGACAGTTCCGAGTAAAATGTTATCAACGTCTTGTAAAGGTTTATCAGTTACATTTATATTTGCTTTTCTATAAAATGCATAAATGAATAATCCAATAGACACTAATAAACTTATTAAATAAGGTAATTTGTAGTCTTTCTTATGAATAATCATCCAATCTAGAATGTATGCAATTGTTTGGGCAATGACAAATACAAATAAATAAAACCATCTAGATTGCATTGCTGAAAAACCATTAAATACAGAATATGTATATGGAAGCATAAACAGAATGAACATGAATAACGTAAAGAATACTTTATTTTTAACGAGTTTATCACGTATAAACATTCCAAATACGATTAAGAATAAAATTAAAGCTGGTAAAGCTAGTTGATGATTTTCAGCACTATACATGAAGAAAATATTTTCCATTAAATCTTTATAAAATTTATCTTCAAATAATAGTGGTATCTCAAACTTTTTTGATAGTCGATCGGCGCTAAATACGGCATTAACTGATGGGAGGAAGCAAACGGCGGCTAAACCGAGTGATAGTCCGTACAATAAGCCGATTCTAATATAATAAGTTAGAAAAGAGACAATCGTTTTATTTTTTTGTGTCGCAAAGTATTGGAATAATGCATAAATGAATATGAAAATACTTGTGATAAAAGCAAAATAAAAGTTTGATGCTAACATTAAAGTAGCAGCGATTAGGAAAAGTCCGCGCTTCTTTTCAATAATATATTTATCAAGTCCCCATATTACTAATGGTAAAAATACAATGGCATCAGCCATGAAATCCCATAGTAAAGAGTGGCGGATGAAAGTAATACAGCCACCATATATAATAGCAGCAACAAAAGATGAGAATGCTGTTTTATTATGGTAACGTAAAGAGCCATACATGAATAACATAGCTAAAAAGTTTTTTAAAATACTCATGTATAATTTCACGTCATACACTTGCTCAAGACTTAGTTTAGGTAGTAACAGTGTAATCCAGAAAAACGGTGATGTGCTGTAATAATAACTAAACTCTCCAAATAAATCTCCACCTAACCCATAATCAAAAGACCAGAAAAGGTTGCCATCTTTAAAGGCATGTTGCAGAAGAAACGTAAAGAAGCCAAATTGGCGTAATGCATCCCCTGTACCAGAAAAGGCTTGATTAGATGTTAAAAAGAAATAATGAAAAGCAAAAGCACACAATAATAATATTGGCATAATTATTATCGTTTTCTTGGAAAAGAACTTATTATTCGGCTTTATGCTCATAAAAATTGATAATCCTCCTTTAAAAGTTGTTATCATGTAGCAACTAGTTTTTAGGTAGCATATAAAAACACACCAATTTTTAAAGGTGTGTTCTTTAGTTTTAACATGAGAAAATATATATTTTTGTTGAAGCATATATATTTTTACAGGCATTGAAATTCATAGTTTACATGTAATTTAGTATAAGGCATTTTCAGAAAGTAAGTCAATTTGACCTGGAATATATAGAATTTTTTTACTGAAGAAAAATAGTGGTATATAAAAAAACAAAAAGCTTTTCCATTTTTAAATAGGAAAAACTTTTTGTTTTTAAGCATGTTTGCGAATGAGCTTTTGTTTTATAAACCCTAAAACGAATCCACGTATTTGAGGGTCAATTAAAACCCCGATTATACCGTATAGTATACCAGTAAGCGTTAAAGCAACTAATGGTGGTAAGTTGATTAATGCGATTCGGTATATACCGTAACTAATAATAAAGGCTAAGGAATTAAATATAATTCCTTTAACTAATAATTGCATGCCTTTACGAATAAAGAGGGTAAATCCGATTAATAGTGTAATTTCGGTAAGGATAGCTGCGGCAGCTGCCCCCATCATTCCATATTTACTACCTAGTACAATATAACCTATGATGGCAACAACTAATCCAATAGTCATTGTTGTTGCGCGTTTCCATTGCTGGCCAATTGTTGTTAAATTGTCGGCTAGTGGATAGTTAATTGATTGTAAAATAACCATAAACGCTAAAATAGCAAGAGCGTCACCAGCGGGAGCGTACTTTTCTCCTAATAAACTAACAATCCAGAAACTTGGATCAGCAATAAAGGGGATAGAAATTCCCATTCCTAAAAAAGACATAAGTTTTAATTCAAAACTTGATAATTTTCTATGTTCTTCGATGTTTTTCTCATTACCAAAAGCAAAAAGCCTTGGATAAAAGGCAGCTGCAATTACTCCCGGTATTTGATATAGTACAGCTGGTATTTTAGATGCAGCACCAAAGAATCCAACTTGATTATATGTTGAAACCTTTTCTAAGATAATAGGCCCCAATTGTGGTAAGAGCATAATGATGATTCCATTGATTGTGAAAATAAGTAGTTGATCTAAAATACCTTTATCCCAACCCTTATGGACTTTCGTATAGCGTATTGTCATTATAAAGGCGATAACACCTGTTACAAGACTAGATACCCCGTACATGGCAGCAACCATCATAAGTGACCATTGGAAAGACATCCCTAGTAATAGGGCAGCAGCAGCTGTTACACCTTGTAGTACAGAAATAATAGCTGTAAATTGCATGCGTTCTGTTACTTGGAAGTAAGCCATCCCAACACCTTGTAAGGTTGCTCCGAACATTGTTGGTAGAACAACCCAATATACCATCGCACGTAAGTAAGCATCGGGATAGAAGAACTGGGCAAAAATAGCGAAAAGTACAGAAATTACGATAGCTAATATTAAACGAATACGTAAATAACTACTTATTAGCACGCTAATATTAGCATCGCTTCTCGTTCCTTCACGCATAAACGTATGTGTCAAGCCTGCATCTGTAAAGTAACAAATAACAGCTGAAACTGCTAACGCAGTTGTAAACATACCGTAATCACTTGGAGAAACATATCTTGCAAAGAAAATGGTTGCAATAGCCAGTACAAATCGAACAGTAATATTTCCTACAAATAGGTAGGAGGCATTTTTAAGAATCTTATTTGTTTTCATGGGAAAAAACCTTTCTATTCTTTAGGACCTTTTTTGTCTGTCCTATTTGTAAATTTGATTTGTTTACGGAAAGAGAGGTGAGTACTATACTTTCAGTTTAAGAAAACAGAAATTTAATTCGTACAAACCAAAGCATTGCATATAGTTTTTTACTACGCTTTCCGTTTTTTGAATAGATTTTACGGCAATATTTCTTTATATCTTTTTTGATTAATTGAACTTGGGCATTATTTAATTGAGAGTTTTCTTTAATGTATATACAAGCATTATTGATAACCGTATAAGGGAATAAATAAGTCTCAAGAATCTCAATAAGTGACTGAGAATCTTTTGTAATGAAATCTTGGGATTTATTATGTACCCAGTCCTTCATACGATTGAATACTTCCAGCTCTTTTGTTGTTTTTAATTCATAATCTTTATACTTAGAAGAAAGATTTCCTTCTGATAAGATTCTATAATATGTTAAGTATTCATCGACATAACATACATTTGTTACACTCATAAGCTTAAATAAAAACTCCAAGTCTTCGCCCCAACTACATCCTGGTGTAAAACGGATATTATGATTCATTGCGATAGAGCGTTTGAAAATCCAAGTACTTGTTTGAGCAACAACTTGGTGTGTTAAGAATGCTTTTGCCATATCACCTTTAATAAAGTTTGTTGTATGCTCAACCTTTTCGCCTGTTTCTTCGTAGAAATTCATATAACCACAATAGCACGCGTCCATGTTGTTTTTATGCATACTCTCGATTTGTTTCTCAATTTTAGTTGGATGCCATAAGTCGTCACTATCAAGGAAAGCGACGTATTCTCCGCTAGCATTTTCAATCCCTGTATTACGAGCTACTGAAACACCTTGGTTTTTTTGGTGAACGTACTTTACTTGACCCGGATATTTTTCGGCAAGGTTTTTCACGATAGAAGGTGATTGATCTTTACTTCCATCATCTACAATTACAATTTCAATGTTTTTATATGTTTGATCTAGTATTGACTGCATCGTTTCTTCAATATATTTTTCCGTGTTATACAGAGGTATGACAACAGAAACAAGTTGCTTTTGTTCCATCATAGAATTTTTATCTCCTCAAGTTTTTTATGTCTTGCACCATATATACAAGCCCTTTGAAAGGGAGAAGATTACAAGAACATCTGTATAAGTTTAACGCATATAAACTTTGTAAATCAACTTTCTATTGTTGTACTTTGTATAAAAAGTATTTATTATAGAACGTATTGTGTTGTAAAAATATAGAAAAAATTTTTGAAGGTTATGTATCTGAAGGGAGAAGATGAGATGTTAGGGCGATTTACTCGCAAATCTAATATAGTCCTTTTAGGGATTATTATGATTGTCGGGTTTGCACTTCGTTTTGCAACTTTACAAACACATGGTGCAGATCTATCTATAGCTAGCGATGATATAGGTTATCAAAAAACGGCAAATATTTTATTGGAAACAGGGATGTTAACATACCATGAACCAGATAAACCAACGATTCATATTATGCCGGGTTTTCCAGCCTTATTAGCTGCTGTATTTTACTTTTTTGGAAATGGCAGTGAAGGTCTTTTTATAGCCAAATTAATCATTATTCTATTAGGGGTACTTAGTATTTTGCTAACTTATAAGATTGGTACTTATTTATTGAATCCTGCTGCAGGATTAATAGGTGCTTTCTTATTAGCTGTGTATCCTCCAGAGATTGTTATGGAAAATTTAACTTTAACAGAAGGGCCGTTTCTATTCCTTTCATTAGGATTAGTATATTGGAGTTTAAAATTAGCTGATACTCATAAAACGAAACATCTTCTGATTGTATTAATTTTCTATTTTTTAGCACTGTACCTCCGCGTACAAATTGCCTTATATCCAATCTTATTATTTGGGTATCTTTTAATGAAACGCTATCCATTCCGGATTATGATGAAGCAGGCGATTATAAGCATAGGAATAGGACTTATCGTACTTGGACCATGGTGGGCCCGCAATTACATTCAATTTGATAAATTTATCCCACTAACTGCAGGGGCAGGGAATCCGTTATTACTTGGAACGTATCAAGGGGAAGGTTACCCAGAAGGTAAGGATATGGGGGAACTTGAAATAGAATTACATGCAAAGTACCCTAATCTTGAAGCGCATGAATTTATGGAGTTAGAAGAAAAAATAGCCATTGATAAAATGAAAGAATGGTGGAAAACGAATAAGGGCTCTATGATAGAGAGTTATTTAGTCTTGAAACCAGAAATTCTTTGGAAAAAACCGTATTATTCTATAGAGCATAATATTGAAGTATTCAATGTTTCTGCAAAGGATATGAATGAAATATATAATTTTATTAAGACGACGTTTTTAATATGTACAGTACTTTCATTTATTTTCCTTTTAAAAAGGTGGAGAGAGACTACATTTTTATGGTCAATCCTTTTACTGCAAACAGCTTTAACATGTTTTTATGTTGCATATGAACGATATGCATTACCGTTAATACCATTCTTATTTATTATAATTGGAGTAGGGACCGTGGCAACGATTATGAAAATTAATAAATTATTAATTAGAAAAAAATAATTTGCAATAAAAAACATCTTAATTTTTTTAAAAAATTAAGATGTTTTTTTGTATATATTCATATTTAAATAGAAAACTATTCGTTATCGGTTTCAGTTTGCGTTACTTTTAATTTTTGCTTTAATAACGCATAATCTTGCGTTAATGTTACAAGTTGATGATGTAATTTAGAAATTTTTCTTGTTAAGTCAAAAATTAAGATGAAACAGAATAATAGTCCAAATAAAAATAAAACAGATGGAGGATATTCTACGTGTAATAGTTGTCCAATCCAATTTATAATTTTTTCAGTAGAACTTAAAATTGCCATTGAAACACAAACAAAAATCCATAAAATGGCATATTTAGTTTCTAAAGCTCCACGACGAATAGAATTAATAATTAATAAAAATAATAATAGAATGAAGATAAATGAAAAGGTAATTATAGGCATTTATTATCAACCTTTCACAATTTTTTGCATCAATATAGCAAGGCTTACTTTAATCATGTAATATGCAGATTTAAGAGGTGTAATAGAAGATTGTCCCCCTTGGCGCTCTTGCATATTTACGGATATTTCATGAATGCGTAATTTTTTCTTTTTTAAATGAATAAGGACTTCTGGTTCTGGATAATCTTTTGGATAATTATGTGCAAAAATCTTAATTACTTCTCGATTGATAGCACGATACCCAGAAGTTGGATCCATAAAGGTTTGTTTTGTTAGTACTTTCAGTAGAGCAGTAAAATAAAAAATACCAACTCTTCTGGAAATACTACCTTTATAAGCTGTTTTCTCTGTAAAACGTGAACCTAGCACCATATCGCATTGGTCTTCAGCAATAGGTTTTATAATTTTGTACAAGTCATCAGGATTATGTTGCCCATCAGCATCGAACTGAATTGCAATATCATATCCATTCTCATAAGCGTATTTATAACCAGTTTGTACAGCTGAGCCAATACCTAGGTTATATGGTAAGTTCACAAGGTGAACAGGAAAATCATTTACGATTTGAGCTGTTTTATCATGTGATCCATCATTAATAACGCAAATGCTTAATTCTGTAAAATGCTGTTTTAGTTTTAATAGTCTTGTTAATGTATCTGCAATTGCTTCTTCCTCGTTATACGCAGGAATAATAATTAACGTTTTTGGTATTGAAATTGGTACCTCAATAGACATTATCGCACCATCCCTTATATACTTAATTATATTATAGTTATTTTTAAACGAACCTTATCTAATATACCATTAATAGTATAGCAAAATAAAGGAAAAACTGGTGGGTTATTTTAGGAGACAAACAGTAAATAAAAGATAAGAGCTGGAATTTTTTTATAATAAAAAATACATGCAAGGATGAAATAAACCTGTGCATGTATGAAGTGAGAGTAGCGTATTATATATTCCATGGCTTACTTAAAGTTAAAACTTCAGCCATCTCTTTACTTTTTAAACGTCCCTTTTTTCGGTTTTCCGCACGTTCTAAACCGGTTGTGTGTAACCAATGTTCTTCCTGAGTTTCAGGGAGTACTTGTGGTACGGACGAAGGTTTTCCATCTTTTATTGCCACAAATGTAATGAAGCAAGTAGCAGCAATTCTACGCTCGCCTGCTAGTAAATTTTCTGCGATTACTTTTACGAAAACTTCCATTGAAGATTTCCCTGTATAACATACAAATGCTTCATAACAAACAGAATCAGCTTGGTGAATTGGAGTTAAAAAATCAACTGAATCAATAGATGCTGTTACGCAATGTTTACGACTATGTCTTGCAGCCGCAATTGAAGCAATACTATCAATTTCTGCTAATAATTTCCCTCCAAAAAGTGTTTGGTGATTATTTAAATCGTTAGGAAAAACACGTGTTGTCTTAATTGCTTTAGATTCTCGCATGAATTTCTTTTCCATATATTCAGCCCCTATAGTCTGTTTTCAATCAGAATAATATGTGTAAGCGGAGTACTCATATTAGATATTTAATGAAGTAAAGTGTATTCCAAAAGAGAATGATTTAAACTTCTGTATTTGTATTCATATAACTGAAAGAAAATTTATTTTATCTAAAATGTAGTGTAAAAGAGGATTCGCTTACATTGCAAGTAAAAAGTAATGACTATGTATTTGTCATAGAAATTCCCTATCAGCCGTGTACCCATTCATGATAGAATCGTTTTGTTATGAATGGAAATAGAGGTGCAATGGACATATGAATCATATACAAACAAATTTTTCATCTTTCTTCAATAAAATTACGATCGGTGCGATGCTCGCATTTTTTGTTTATAGTTGTTGGGCAGCATTTGAGACAAGTAAGCAATTTTTTGGAGGAAGTACAACAAGTGTAACAATCATACTGGCAATTTTCGTCATACTCATTTTGTTAGTGGCATCAATCCTACAATATCGTTTTACAGATAAACAATTTCTTATTTTTCTTATAAGTATATCTATAGTTGTGAGACTTAGTATGCTGTTATTTGTAGATGCTCCAATAATTGGTGATATGAAAGTGATGTATGAGTCTGCAAAGCAGATTGCAATTGGTAATAATATAGGGACTGTAACTCATTTGCCTTTTATTATATATGAGTCAGTAATTATTCGTATATTTGGTGATACATTATTCGCTTTACAACTATTTAATGTGTTATTTTGCGCAGGAACCGCATTTTTTATTTATCGTATTGCGGCAATGGTTTTTGGAGAAGAATGCGGGCGTATTGCTTCTATATTTTATGCTCTGTATATTCCAAATATATTCATGAGTTCCGTATTAACTCCTGAGTCACTTGCAATATTTTTATTTTATTTTGCTTGTTACATACTTTTATATAAAGGATTAGATCATCCTTATATGTGGGTGTTTTCAGCGATTTTATTTGCATTTAGTAATATGATTTTCCCAATGGGATTATTTCTTCCTATTTTTATCACGGTATATATATTATTAATTGAAGTGTTTCAATCAGCAACGAAACAAAAAGTGTTACTAAAGATGATAGGGATACTTATTCTATTTTATATTGCTCATTTTAGTGTGAATTATGGAATTAAGACAATGGGACTGTCACAATATACGATTGCGAATGAGACGTATGTTCAATCTGTCTTAATTGGAAAAACGCAACATGAGGAAAAAATATCGAAAAATCAAAGTGTAACAGAGCATATTGATCAAAAGTTAAAAGAGATTGAGGGAGAAAGATTTAAACTTTTAGAACCGATGATAAATCAGTTTTCAGAGGAGGGGATAAATTCTATTCTTTTCAAATGTGAAAAACTGATATATATAGCCGTAACATTGTTTATGAATATAGCTCTATTACACTTCCTAATTAAGAAACAACAAAATGAGGGATATATGTTGTTCTTATTTTTAATTAGTGGCTACGTATTGTTAAAGCTCTTCCAAGTAGATATGGCATATTACAATGTAATTATGCCGGCATTGTTTATTTTGCAGAGCTTTGGTGTTTATATGAGTTATGTGTATTGTCAAAAAATATTTTTCAGAAAGTAAAAAGAATCCATTCTGGATTCTTTTTTTGATGAAAGATGAAATTTAGTAGTCAGTGCAGATGAAAAGTATGCCTGACCTGAATTTTGTCTTATCGATTTAGTTCTAGTTGCAAATTATCGGCTGTTAGAGCCATTTGTGAGGAATCATCTTGAATTCCTTTCATGACTTGTGAAATAGTTTGTAGCTCATGTTCAATTTTCTTATTCTGTTCTTTTGAGTTAGACATATCTTTTACAATTTCTTGGAAGTATCGATCTGTTGCCGACATACTATCCGTTCCTTCCGATACGAGAGAGCTAATTTGTTTCACGGAAGACGAGACACGGGTAATTTGTTCATTTGTTTTTTCGACGAGCTTTGTAACGTTAAATATCGATTCTTTCGTTTGCTCTGATAATTTTCGGATTTCACCAGCAACAACAGAAAACCCCTTCCCAAATTCTCCAGCACGTGCAGACTCGATAGCAGCATTTAGTGCGAGTAAATTTGTTTGCTCCGCGATCGATTTAACGATATCTATGATTTCGTTAATTTTGTTAGAAATATCGAGAAGTTCATGAGTATCTGTAATAATCGTTTCCATATTCATTTGAATAGATCCCATTCGTTTGTTTTGCTGGTTTAATTGTTCTTTCCCTTTATTCGCTTTTTCTTCAGATGTTGTAGCTAATGATGTACCTGTTTTAGCAATCTCTACAATAGTTTCAGACTTAGCGGTTAGTTTTTGAATAGAAGAGCTTGTCTTTTCAGATACAGCAGCTAGTTCTGTTGCGATATGCGTAATTGTCATAGCAGTTAGTTCTTTTTCTTTCTCATGCTCTTTTTGCATTCTTTCATATTCAGATTCATAAGCTGCAAGAACAAGTTCTTGTTCAAGAGTGAATAATTTATTTATGACATTTATAGAATAGGAAAAATCATCGATTGTTGTTATTTTTGTTTGCAAAATCTTCATAATAGAGCGGAATAATTCTTGATAAGCAGCAGTATACCATTTTCGATGTAAGCCAATTTGTACATGTCGTTTGGCAATCCTAACACGCTGTTCAATAAAATCTTCATGCATATTGCCGCTGAATAATTCTTTAATATGTGTTTTTAAAGTTTGCTTTAGTTTTGGAATAGAGCTGTAACGTTCAATAATAGTAATTAAATTAGGTTGTTTTGTAATGTTGGCATAGAATTTTTCAGTAATCCAATCAATTTCTGCATAAATAAAAGGCTGTAGTACTTTTACAACTTGTAAATCTTCTTTTGAAATGTGTAGCATATCCATTTGAATTTTCAGTTCAGAATTAGTAGGTACATTAAAAGTTATTTGTTGGTCCTTACTTAATTCGATTATACTAGCGTTTGTTTTATTAATATTTTTTTTGAAAACCCCAAGCATCATTCTTCCCCCTGTGTATAAAACGTTTTCAATTTTAAAACTAATATAGAGTAATTATATATGCTTATATATAATTACTCTATATTAGTTCGTAGAATAGTATATAAATTAAGAGAATTCTAGATAGAATTCTCTTAATGGCCTTTATTAATTTTAGCATGTGTTTTAAAGAAAACAGGGAAATGCACATTATATATTACAGTGACGACACGAATAACGAATGTTACTAATAAACAAACATAGAAAGCTAATACGTGCGCGCCCATAGCGTGTGTGATTAGGAAGCTAATTGCTCCTAAGATAGAAGCGATTGCGTAAATCTCTTTTCGGAATACGTAAGGGATATCTTGAGCACAAATGTCACGCAAAATACCGCCTCCAATACCTGTAATGACTCCCATTGAAACAACTAAAAATGAGGCGTCAACATGATGTGACATTGCCGCATTTGCACCAATAGCTGTAAAAACGCCTAAGCCAACAGCATCAGAAAGCATAATAACGATTTGAAGTTTATTGATGCGCTCAAAAAACATACAAGTAAATAATGCTGATAATACACTTACGAAAAAGTAAATGGGTTTTACAAATGCGACAGGGGGCAGGTTACCAATCATGATATCACGAATAATACCGCCGCCGAGCGCAGTAGCTACAGCTAAACAAAGGACACCAAATAAATCTAAATCTTTTTTTAAACCAACTAATGTACCAGAAATGGCAGCGGCGATAATGCCAAGAAACGTAAATATATCGATTAATAACATGGCCTTAATCCCTTCCTCTTAAAGATGTTCCAGAGAAAAAATATACACTAAAGTATTGGAAATAACAATTACTTTTCGTTACATGTAGAAAAACGGATAAAATACATAAAGAAAGCGTTTGAAAATGTTTAGGGGAAAACGAAGCAAGGTTAATTTTTAGTTGTAGGGTAGCCGAGTGAATGTCATTTTTTAACCGTTAAATTCTATATATCAATAAAATGATTAATAAATGTTTGCTATAATGCTGATAATAAGTGAAAGAGTGTTAGATAGTTTTTATAGAGATAGGGAAGGATAGCTAAAGGATAATATTTTCTAGTTACTAGTTACGATGGATTGGCTAGTTTCGGTATAAAAATAGTTCTCAATTTAAATATGAGTTATGTTATAATTGCTAGGTGTGTTTTAACGATAATAAATTATGATTAAAAGATAATGTTAAGATTTTGTATGGAGGTCTTGGAATGTTAGCAAATCAAGCTAGGGTTAGATTTGAGCATTTTTTGCTCTTTTTTATTATTTTACAGCCTGTTTTAGATTTATTAACGTCTCTTAGCATCACTTTATTAAAGTCAAATGCTACCGTTGGAATTTTAGTAAGATTCCTTATTATGGCTGTTGGTGGTATTTACATTTTAATTCAGGCAAAAGAGAAGGAAAATAGAAAGTTTTTAATTTATCTTATATTATTAGCCGGAGTTTTAGGGGTAGGATTTATTAATAATAAACTAGTTAAGGATCCTATTGTACTTAGTGAAGAAGTTAAATTCGTTGCGAAAGCATTATATATATATATTATGCTGGGGTCATACATTTTAGCTTTAAAATCATTGAAAAAGACAGTTAATATTAGTGATAAGGTTCGAAATAGTATTGTATATTCTACATTAATCATTAATGCAATTATGGTTATTTCTATTTCAACATCTACTGACTTTGGTAGTTATGAATGGATGAAGGTTGGTTCTCGAGGTTGGTTCTATGCAGGGAATGAACTAGGTTCAATCTTAGCTATTATTTTCCCTATTGTGGTACTATATTCTATTCAAAAAACAAAGAGCTGGAAACACATTTTATATTGGATTCCATCAATTTTAATGATTTATTCGCTAATTCAGGTTGGTACGAAAGTAGGAATGGGCTCAATTGGTGCTACGTTAGCGGCAGCAATCGGGATTATTTTACTTCAATTATTATTTGATAGAAAAAATCCGAACAAAAAATCCCTTGCGCTTAATGCAGTAATTGCTATTATCCTATTGGCCGGTGTAGTTGGAACGTTTAAACAAACGCCATTAGCACAAAATATGGGTATTCACAATAATTATTTATCAGAGCAAAATGTGGCACAGCAAGGTCAAAAAGAAAAAGAAATTAAAGAGAAGCTGAAAAAAGAGCAAGAACTTAAAGAAAAAGAAGAAAAGCACCATAAGGCTGAAAAACCAGAAGAAAAGGCGAAGATAGAAGAGGAAGTTAAGAAAGAGCTTGAGAAAGAGCAAAAGAAAGAAAATCAAGAAAACCTTATTTTCAGTGGACGTCAAGTATATGAAGAAAGACATAAGCAGTTCTTTAAAGAAGCGCCAATGTCACAAAAGTTATTAGGAATGGGTTATGCAGGTAACTTTAAATACAATGAACAAAAGCAGCCAGATCCAAAATTAATTGAAATGGACTTCCATGATTGGTTTTATGATTTCGGGATTATTGGCTTTGTATTACTAATGATTCCATTTATTTATTACGGGCTAAGAATTCTACTAGCATTTGCTACGAGATTTAAGGACATATTTAATATAAAATATGGAATGATTTCAGCAAGCTTATTGTTAGCGTTAGGTATTGCTTATATTGCAGGACATATTTTAACAGCACCAGGAGTTGGGATTTACTTTGTAGTGGTGCTAGCTTATCTAATAGTAGACCTAGAAATTGAATGATAAAAATAAAAGCTAACTTTTGTTAGCTTTTATTTTTTAGTACAGTAAAATAAAAATAGCTGGAAACGTAGCGAGGATTTAAAGGAGGAAAAAACATGAGAATATTGCATATGAATGCAGGAGCAGAAGATGGGGGAGGGAAAACACATATTATTTCACTTCTCGATCAGTTTCCAACTGGTGAAGTAGAATTAGCAGTATTTGAAGATGGAATTGTTGCGAAGGAAGCAAGGGAATTAGGGATAAAAGTCCATGTGTTTTCACAAAAATCGCGCTATGATTTATCCATTTTAAAGAATATAAGTGAATTTATTAATAAAGAAAAATTTGATGTAGTTCATACGCATGGTCCTAGGGCTAATTTCTATGTTTCTTTAATGAAAAAGAGAATAAAGGCAAAATGGGTAACGACTATTCATAGTGATCCATTTCAAGACTTTACTAAACAGGGCTTCAAAGGTTGGATTTTTACGAAATTAAATTTGAAAGCCTTAAAAAATATAGACTTATTTTTCGTTGTAACAAATAGATTGAAAAAAAGCCTGGCAGCATTAGGGATTTCAAATGAAAAGATGCATGTTATTTATAATGGAATTGAATACGATAAGGAAAAAGCAGAAGGCTATAATAAAAAAGAAATGTTCAATATTGCTGAAGATGTATTTACGGCAATCCAAGTAGCGCGATTACATCCTGTCAAAGGACATGAAGTTTTATTCGATGCGTTACAACAAACAAAATTGGAGAAAATTAAAGTATTATTAGTTGGCGATGGCCCATTAGAAGAAAATCTAAAGTCATTAGCTACTGAAAAAGGGATTAACGATAAAGTAGAGTTTTTAGGACATCGTCAAGATGTAAAACAATTATTTGCGTCGTCACATGTAAATTTATTAACTTCTCATAGTGAAGGGTTCCCACTAGTTTTATTAGAAGCGGCAAATCAACGCGTACCATCAATTGTGACTAGGGCTGGAGAAATTGAACCATTAATCGTAGATGAAACTTACGGATGGATTGTGCCAACAGATGATGGAAAGGCATTAGCATTAGCTTTAGAAGAAGCGTATGATAAGTGGAAAACTGGAGAATTAGCAGCAATGGGTAAACATATTTATGAGCATGCTACTATGAATTTCTCACTTCAAAAACTATATGAAGATACAAAGGAAACATATAAGCAATTAATAGCGAAAAACTTGTAATGATAGAGAGGATAGTTAACTATGGCAGTACAAACAGTTGATATTCTAGGCGTTCCTTTTTCTACAATGACAATGGATGAAACGGTCAAATATTTAAAAGAACAACTAGAAGCGGAGCGAACTCATACGTTTCAGGTAGTAACAGCAAACCCTGAAATTGTTATGTGCGCAAAAAAGGATGAAAAGTTCTATCAAACATTATTGAATACAGATTTAATTACACCTGATGGTATTGGGGTTGTAAAGGCAAGCGGCATGCTTGGTACACCTTTAAAAGAACGTGTAGCAGGTTTTGATTTAATGTGTAATTTACTTGCGAAGTTATCAGAAGATAGTAAACCAGTATCTGTTTTCTTATTAGGTGCAAAGCCGCATGTTGTACAAGCTGCAGCAGATCATTTAACAAAGACATATTCAGCTGTATCCATCGCCGGTACACAAGATGGTTATTTCAAACAAGAAGACGAAGAGAATATTATTTCTCGCATTCAAGAAGCAAAACCAGATTTATTACTTGTTGCACTCGGTTTCCCGAGACAAGAGAACTTTATCCAAAACAATAAGCATCGTTTAGAAACGAAAATGGCTGTTGGAGTGGGTGGAAGTTTAGACGTATGGGCTGGAGAGGTAAAACGTGCACCAAAATGGATTCAAGCGATTCATTTAGAGTGGTTTTATAGATTATGCAGTAATCCAACACGCTGGCGTCGTCAGTTAGTATTAGCGGAATTTTTAAAAGAAGTAATGCGTTCGAAAAAGTAGCGAAATATCGCTACTTTTTTTTATTTATTCATTTTTAATGAAGTGAAACTTTAATCAGTGAGTCATCCCTACTGATTATTAGCCCTCACCAATCGGGATAGACGTTTTACTTTTTGGGAATGATGAAGGAGAATTTTTTACACAAAAGTATTTTACTTATACAATTCACACATGTAAAATGATGTGTAAAGACACCTGTGTGAGGAGGACTTCTAGTGGGCAAGGTAAAAGAAATTTCGAAGCGCAAACTACTTGGTATAGCTGGACTTGGATGGCTATTTGATGCAATGGATGTTGGAATGCTTTCATTTGTAATGGTAGCCTTGCAAAAGGATTGGGGATTAACGAGCCAGGAAATGGGCTGGATAGGCAGTATTAACTCAATCGGTATGGCAGTAGGAGCGCTTATTTTTGGGATACTATCAGATAGAATAGGCCGAAAATCAGTCTTTATTATTACATTATTATTATTTTCTATCGGTAGTGGTTTAACTGCATTAACAACGACACTCGCGATGTTTCTCGTTTTACGCTTTTTAATTGGTATGGGGCTTGGCGGAGAGCTTCCGGTTGCCTCTACACTAGTATCAGAGAGTGTTGAAGCGCATGAGCGTGGGAAAATTGTTGTGTTATTAGAAAGTTTTTGGGCAGGTGGATGGCTAATTGCAGCCCTTATCTCGTATTTTGTTATTCCTAAATATGGTTGGGAAATTGCGATGGTATTGAGTGCAGTTCCAGCACTATATGCTTTATATTTAAGATGGAATTTACCGGATTCCCCAAGGTTCCAAAAAGTTGAAAAAAGACCATCTGTTATTGAAAATATAAAATCAGTTTGGTCTGGGGAATATCGTAAAGCAACAATTATGCTATGGATTCTATGGTTTTGTGTTGTCTTTTCTTATTATGGAATGTTCCTTTGGTTACCGAGTGTAATGGTGCTAAAAGGATTTAGTTTAATAAAAAGTTTCCAATACGTACTTATTATGACATTAGCTCAACTTCCAGGATATTTCACCGCTGCTTGGTTTATTGAACGTCTCGGTCGTAAATTTGTGTTGGTTACGTATTTAATCGGGACAGCTTGCAGTGCCTATTTGTTTGGGGTTGCGGATTCATTAACAGTATTAATCGTGGCAGGTATGTTACTATCCTTCTTTAACTTAGGTGCTTGGGGAGCATTATACGCCTATACACCTGAACAGTATCCGACGGTTATTCGTGGTACTGGTGCAGGAATGGCAGCAGCATTTGGGCGTATTGGTGGTATTCTTGGGCCACTATTAGTGGGGTATTTAGTTGCCTCAGAAGCTTCACTATCAATAATATTTACGATTTTCTGCGGATCAATTTTAATTGGTGTATTCGCTGTAGTAATACTTGGACAGGAAACGAAGCAACGAGAATTAGTATAAAGTGAAATTTTAAACGTAGCCCTGACCGTTTATTACCCTACACTACTCCGCTCTTTCTAGGCAGTTAATGTAGGATAAAGGAGGAGAGGAAACCGAAGTGGTTTCCTTTTTTCTGTTTTTTTAGATAAATAATGGTATAGTAAGAAAAAGGGATTATTTCTTATAAAAGCGAATGTATACAGCAGGACATATGGACAAAGAATTAGGTGGTTGAAGAAATGAAAATTTTACTGATCATGGAAGAGGCAGAAGAGAGAAGAGAGTTAGCTGAAAATTTCACTGAAAATATGAGAAATGTAGAATGTTTTGAAGCAAAGACAGGAACAGAATCTTTATTTATGATGAAAAAACATATACCAGACTTTGTTTTTTTAAGTTCCAAATTACTAGATGGTACTGGTTTTGAATATGCAAGTTTATTACGAGAAATAAATTGCTATACAAAATTTATTTTTGTAGGTGAAAACATAGAGGAATCTATTACAGCTTTTCGTTTCCAAGCATTTTATTATTTATTACGACCATTTCGTGAAGAAGATTTACAATTTCTTTTATATAAAATAGGTAAAGAACAAGGTGAGAAAGCAAAGAGTTATTTGCGGAAACTACCGATAGAAAGTCAAGAGGGTATACGATATATTCTTCCAGAAGATATCGTATATGTAAGTAAAAATAAAGAAAATAAAACTGTTTCAATTTACACAACGAATAATCAGTATATTTCAACATATACACTTCAGGAATTAGAAAATAAGCTAAATGCATATGATTTTTTACGTGTGCATAAAAGTTATTTAATTAATATGTCATATGTAAAAGAACTGAAACCTTATTATAATGGCACGTATAATTTGTATTTAGATAGGTATGATGAGCAACCGATTCCAGTCAGTCGTAATTATGTAAAACGCCTTCGAAATAACATTGAATTATAGTAGGTAATGAGAGTATTTTAACATGATAAACTGAAAATCCTTCATGATAGGGAGGATTCAAGTTAAATATTCAGAAAATTTAGTACAATCTCCACTAAGAAATAGTATTGGGGGAATTGTATGTGAAGACATTGAAATCGATTTTACTTTGGGGCGTTATTACAGCAGTAGGAGCAGGGGCTTTTGGGGTAATAGCTTTATCACAAGGTGAAACCATTAATGCTGTATGGCTCTTAGTAGCTGCTGTATGTGTATATGCAGTTGCTTATCGCTTTTATAGTAGATTTATAGCGAGAAAGGTTTTTAATTTAGATGATAATCGTCAAACACCAGCCCATACATTAAACGATGGGAAAGACTATGTTCCAACAAATAAGTGGGTATTGTTTGGACATCACTTTGCAGCGATTGCTGGGGCGGGACCTTTAGTAGGACCGATTTTAGCAGCACAAATGGGATATTTACCAGGGACCATTTGGATTATTGTTGGGGTAGTTGTTGCGGGGGCTGTCCAAGATTTTGTCATTTTATTTGCTTCGATGAGACGTAATGGTAAATCGTTAGGAGAAATGATTAAGGATGAGATTGGGCCTGTTACAGGACTAATTGCAATGATAGGTATTTTAGGAATTATGATTATTTTATTAGCAGTATTAGCGTTAGTCGTAGTAAAGGCACTGATTGGAAGTCCTTGGGGAATGTTTACGATAGCAGCAACGATTCCCATCGCTATTTTAATGGGAGTTTACATGCGCTATATTAGGCCTGGTCGTGTTGGAGAAGGGTCAGTAATTGGTATTATCCTACTTATTTTATCTCTTATTGGAGGACAGTATGTAGCAGAAAATCCAACACTTGCAAGTATGTTCACATTTAGTGGCGAAACAATTGCTATTATGCTTATTGTATATGGATTTATTGCATCTGCATTACCAGTTTGGATGTTATTAGCACCACGTGATTATTTAAGTACATTTTTAAAAGTTGGAACAATTGTTGGATTGGCGATTGGTATTTTAATTGTAGCACCTGATTTACAAATGCCAGCAGTTTCGCAATTTATTGATGGAACAGGTCCTGTTTTCTCCGGTAATTTATTCCCGTTCTTATTTATTACGATTGCCTGTGGTGCAGTCTCTGGATTCCATGCTCTTGTTTCATCAGGTACGACGCCAAAAATGATTGAACAAGAGGGACATGCACAGCCAATTGGTTACGGAGCAATGTTAATGGAGTCGTTTGTAGCTGCGATGGCAATGATTGCAGCTTGTGTATTAACACCAGGAACTTATTTTGCGATTAATAGTCCGGCAGCACTTATTGGTACGGATGTATCGCAGGCAGCTCAAGTTATTTCTTCATGGGGATTTGCTATTACACCAAATGAACTAAAAGAACTTGCTGTAAATGTTGGAGAGCAAACAATTTTATCACGTACAGGTGGCGCACCAACGTTAGCGATAGGTATGGCATATATTTTCTCACAAGTAATAGGTGGAACGGCGATGATGGCATTCTGGTATCATTTTGCTATTCTCTTTGAAGCCCTATTTATTTTAACAACGATTGACGCAGGAACGCGTGTAGGACGATTTATGATTCAAGATATTTTAGGGCATGTATATAAGCCGTTTGCGAAAACAGATTCTACATTAGCAAATGTAATAGCTACAACGTTATGTGTATTAGGATGGGGTTATTTTTTGTACCAAGGGGTAGTAGATCCGCTTGGTGGAATTAATACATTATGGCCACTTTTCGGTATTGCAAATCAAATGTTAGCAGGTATTGCATTATTACTTGGAACGACAATTTTGTTCAAAATGGGGAAAAAGGCATATGTTTGGGTGACACTTATTCCAACTGTTGGATTGCTTATTGTAACGATGACGGCGGGTTATCAAAAGCTATTTCATGAAAACCCTAAAATAGGATTTCTATCTCATGCAAAGGTGTTCCAGGGAGCATTAGATGAGGGGAAAGTGTTAGCACCAGCTAAAAATGTTGCTCAAATGAAGCAAATTATTTTCAATGATTATATTGATGCAGCGCTTTGCGGGATTTTTATGATAGTTGTAATCGCTGTATTAATTTCTGCAATTCGAATTTGGATTCAAGTATTAAGAAATAAGCCGATGCTGCTAAAAGAGGCAGCATATATTTCTAGAGATGAAAGTGAGTCGAGGAACTATTATGCTTAAACGACTACGGAAAGTATGGGGGGAAAGAAAACGCTTTATTAGTTTGCTCGTTGGGGTACCAAGTTATGAAGTATATGTGGAGCATATGAAAAAGCATCATCCTGAAGAAGAGGTTGTATGTCAAAAGCAATTTTTTGCTGAGGCACAAGAAGCAAGATTTAATGCAAAGGGTGGAAAAATATCACGCTGTTGTTAATGAAGAAGGGCGAGTTTTCGCCCTTTTTATTTTTTTGCTGTTTCACGTGGAACAGCAAAAAATAAACAAAAAACTTTGGGAATTATAGGGATTTCGTATACAATAAAGTGGGGAAGGGGATAGATGGAAAAGTAGGGAGATTATTTTATGTTAAGGGACTTATTTGTAAATACAACAATTATTCTTTCCTTTATTTTTGTTGGAGGTCAGCTTTTAAGAGATAGGCCGTTAAAAGAAGAGTTTTCTCTTTGGCAGAAATGTGTAGTAGGTATTCTTACTGGAATATTAGGTATATTACTAATGTATTTCGGTGTTCATGTTGGTACCATCCTATTGGATTTGCGCTACTTAGCTGTTATTTTAGCTGTTATAATTGGAGGCCCGATAGCGAGTACTATAGCTGTTAGTATGATTTTAGTAACTAGGTTATTATTTATGGATTATTCATTAGCTTCTCAAGTAGCTTTTTATACAATTATTGCGATAGGAGTAGGTAGTATCTTTATTTCGCGTCTAAATATCTCTCTAGGAGAAAAGTGGGCATGGTTACATACATATATTTTATCTATTCTAATCCCCTCACTATATATATGGTTAATTAAAGATATTAACATAGTAGGATTATATTTAATTTCTAGTATTATTACAGGCTACATAACATTCATAAGTGCAAATTACGTTTTACAATCCAATGAGTTATTCCAAACGATGAAGCAATACGCAACGGTAGACGCATTGACAGGTCTAGGAAACGTAAGACAGTTTGATTTAGAGATGAATCGTCATATTAGTAATAAGAACATGAAAAATGATTCGCTTTGTTTACTACTTATAGATATTGACCACTTTAAGTATGTAAATGATACGTACGGGCATCCTGCAGGGGACGAAGTGTTAAAACAAGTAGGATGTATTTTACGAGAAACTTCACAATTTCCAGATTTGGCTTTTCGAAAGGGTGGAGAGGAGTTTGCGCTTTTGATACCGAATAAGGGATTAGCTTACGGAATTCGTATGGGCGAGCAAATTTGTATAGCTGTTGAAAGTCACCCATTTCAATTGTTAGATGGAACAAAAATAAAAATTACGGTTTCGGTAGGGGTTTCAGAATATGAAGGGTCATCAGAGCAATTTATTCAAGCGGCGGATGATGCGTTATACTACTCGAAACGAAATGGTAGAAATAAGGTCAGCTCTGCATCTTAAAGATAAGATGACCAGAAGACATAAAGCTTATAAAAAACACTCACAGAGGCAATGTATGAACCTTGTGAGTGTTTTTATTTATATATTAGACAAGTTCTTTTGATACAACGAATTTACGATATGCACCATGGTGAGTTGGACCTACGTATTCGTTAATTTTGAATGAGTAACGAATAGCAGCTGTGATGAATTCTTTAGCAGTTTTTACTGCTTCTTTCACAGGTTTTCCTTTTGCAAGTTCTGCTGTAATTGCAGCAGAATATGTACAACCTGCACCGTGTGTATTGGTTGTATCGATTTTTTCTGATTCTAGAAGATCGAATGTTTCTCCATCATATAGGACGTCGATTGCAGTTTCCGTACCAAGTTTGCTTCCACCTTTAATTAGTACGTATTTGGCACCTAAAGCGTGGATTTTCTTCGCTGCTTCTTTCATGTCCTCAAGAGAATTAATTTTCACACCGCTTAATTGGTAAGCTTCAAATAAGTTTGGTGTTACAACTAATGCCTTTGGCACAAGAACGTCACGTAAGCAATCGTTCGTTTCAGGATGTAATGCTTCATCTGCACCTTTACATACCATAACAGGGTCAACTACTACATTTTTGAAATTGTGCTTTTCGATTGTTTCTGCAACCATTTCAATAATTTCTACTGATCCAAGCATACCTGTTTTTAAAGCGTCTACGCCAACACCTTCAATTGTTGTTTCTAATTGTGGTTTTAATGTAGAAGCTGGGATTGGAAATACGTTATGTGCCCAACCGTTATGTGGATCCATCGTTACGATTGTTGTAAGAGATGTCATTCCGTATACGCCAAGTTCTTGGAATGTTTTTAAATCTGCTTGTATACCAGCACCGCCACTTGTGTCAGAACCAGCGATAGTAAGTGCTTTATTTAATGTCATTATGAAAGCCCCCTCAAGTGATATAATGAAAACTATGTTTTCACCATTATATCAATGTTACGAATAAGTACAAAGTGAAAAGTAGATGATTTATTTTAAGAGCTATTTAAAATCTTGTATGCAGGAGACTGAGTATGTTTCGAGATAATCGTACAAATGAATTAGTTATATTAAAGGAAATTGCAGAAACATTAAATACATCAAATGATACATATCATGTATTGCAAGCAGTACTAGAAAAATTGCTCAGTGTAACAGGTTTAACGACAGGCTGGATTTTTCTTGCGGATGAAAATGGGAAGTATACGAAGGTGATCGATTACCAGTTACCAGAGGCACTTAAATATGAAAATAAACGCCCGATGTGTGAAGGTGAGTGTTGGTGTTTACGCGGCTTCGTAGATGGGAAATTAGAGAGAGCCGTTAATATTATTGAATGTAAAAGAATTAATAATGCAATTGAATATAATTGGGGAGATACAGAAGGAATTCTTCATCATGCTACGGTTCCTTTAAAGGCTGGAGGAGAGAAATTTGGTGTTTTAAATGTAGCTAGCCCAGGTAAAACACATTTTTCGGAAGAAGAATTAGTATTGCTCCAATCAGTTGCTTTCCAAATCGGGACGGCTTTAAAGCGAACAAAATTATATGAAAATGAAAAGCGAAGAGCACATTACTATGTGAAATTGGAGCGGTTTATTCAAGCTTTAAAAACGATTCATAAGTTTAATGTATTATCTGAAAAGGTGGTAAATCACGTAGGTGAAGTATTTCAGTGGAATCAAGTGGCGTTTTTTATTAGGGAAGAAATAGAGTTATCTTTGCGAGCTTCTTATGGGCAGGAAGAGTTACAAGAGGATGTAAAAGAAGCGGCAAAGAAGGCGTTAGAACAAGGTGAGCTAGCTCTATTAAAACGTGTAAATGGAGTTGTTATTGCTACGCCAATACATATTCAAAATCATATATTTGGTGTTTTATGTGTTAGTTTGAATAATGGAGAATTTGATGTTAATACAATAGATATAATTCAAGCATTATCGAATCACGTTTCATTAATAATAGAGAATCTAAGGTTAAACGAACAGCGCCGTGAACTCGTACGACTGGAAGAAAGAAACCGATTAGCAAGGGATTTACATGATTCTGTTTCGCAAAAATTATTTTCATTAACCTTTATGACAAAAGGGGCTGAGGCCGTTTTAAAAGGTCAAAATGAAAAGGTTGACCAATCTTTGCATGAGATGCGGGAACTAGCGCAAGGAGCTTTAAAGGAAATGAGAACATTAATTTGGCAGCTTCGTCCGGCAGGATTAGAAAAAGGTTTATTACCAGCTTTAAAGCAGTACGGTGAAAACTTGGGACTGAAAATTCGGGAACAAGTTACAGGTGTTCGTGATTTACCGCGTGTAGTAGAGGAAGCGTTATGGAGAATTGGACAAGAAGCTTTGAATAACGTAAGTAAACATGCGAATGTCAGAGAATCAACGATTTATTTCAAAGTGACAGAGAAGAATGTATCATTAGAAATATTCGATCAAGGAAACGGCTTTGTAGAAAAGGACATAAAAGAGAAGAAATCACTCGGCATGACTACGATGCGTGAAAGAGTAGAATTAGTTGGTGGAACAATTAAAATTGTAAGTAGTAAGAAGCGAACGAGCGTAAAAGTAAATGTACCATTATGATGTGAAAATGAGGGAAGTTTGTGAAAATAAAAGTATTGTTAGTCGATGATCATACAGTCGTTTTAAAAGGATTAGCATTTTTCTTAAGTACACAGGAAGATTTAACGTTAGTTGGAGAAGCAAATAATGGGAAAGAAGCGTTAGTGAAAGTAGGGGAGACGAATCCAGATGTTGTATTAATGGATTTATATATGCCCGAAATGGATGGTGTCGAGGCGACGGCGTGCATCAAAAAAGAATATCCGAATGTGAAAGTAATTGTATTAACTAGCTTTTCTGATCAGGCGCATGTTTTACCAGCGTTAAGGGCGGGGGCAAGTGGGTATATTTTAAAAGATGTAGAACCGGATCAGCTTGTTGAAGCTATTCGAAGCGCATATAAAGGTAATATTCAATTACATCCGGATATAGCAAATACTCTTCTCTCTCAAACACTACCTGTGGAAGAAAAGGAAGAAGAACCTTCTATTCAAGTGGATGTGCTAACGGCGAGAGAAAATGAAGTGCTGCAGCTATTAGCGAAAGGGATGAGTAATAAAGAGATCGCTTCTGTTTTAGTTATTACAGAAAAAACGGTAAAAGCTCATGTAAGTAGTATTTTGAGTAAGTTGAATTTATCTGATCGCACGCAAGCGGCGTTATATGCAGTGAAAAATGGAATTGTATAAGACAAAAGTCGTAAGACCTAGTTCGCCTTTAGAAGGTGGACTTTTTTTATGGAAAAATACGTCTATGTGAGGACGAAAATGTATTGATATAAAGATAAAATATGTTTGTAAGCAACAAAACAACAATTACAAGGGATACCTTTTTTGAAAGCATATAACAACATAAGAGTGAGTACTAGGAGGAAGAAATAATGGCAACAGTTTTATTTGTTAAAGCAAACAACCGTCCAGCGGAACAAGCAGTTAGTGTAAAATTATATGAGGCATTTTTAGCGAACTATAAAGAAGCACACCCAAATGATACAGTAGTAGAACTTGATTTATATAAAGAAGAATTACCATATGTAGGTGTAGACATGATCAATGGTACATTTAAGGCAGGTAAAGGATTTGATTTAACAGAAGAAGAGGCAAAAGCAGTAGCAGTTGCTGATAAGTATTTAAATCAATTTCTAGAAGCTGATAAAATTGTTTTCGGCTTCCCATTATGGAACTTAACGATTCCAGCAGTGTTACACACATATATTGATTATTTAAACCGTGCTGGTAAAACGTTCAAATATACACCAGAAGGTCCAGTTGGTTTAATTGGAGATAAGAAGATTGCATTATTAAACGCGCGCGGCGGCGTATATTCAGAAGGTCCAGCAGCTGAGGTAGAAATGGCTGTTAAATATGTAGTAAGCATGATGGGCTTCTTCGGTGCAACAAACATGGAAACAGTAGTTATTGAAGGACATAACCAATTCCCAGATAAAGCAGAAGAAATCATTGCTGCAGGTCTTGAAGAAGCAGCTAAAGTAGCAAGTAAATTTTAATTTAAATTATAATCGTCACTCAAAGAAACAGCATTAACGTTTATGTTAATGCTGTTTCTTTATATTTTCAGCTCGTCAGCAAGCTTTTCTAATGTATTTCGATCTTGTATATAATATGTTCGGCCTTCTTTTTTTAAATAATTTTGTTGGCAAAATTGGTTTAATACATATAAAAGATGACGATAGCTGACATTTAAGTATTCTGCAGCCTCAGTATGCTTTTCTATATAACAATTATTTTGTTCTGTTAATAAAATAAAAGCAGCTAATCGATTTTCGAAAGGATAACTATAGTTTTTTGCGTAATTTTCAGTGCGAGTAATTGTCTTTTCTCCAATAAATTTGCATAAGTGCTGTAAAAACGTTGCATCTTGTAATAAAAGTTGCTGACAATCTTTAAGAGGAAGTGCTAAACAAACACAATCTTCTAGTACTTCAACGGACTTGGTGATATTTTCTACTCCTATTAATCCTAATTCCCCGATAAAAGATGGTGCTTGAATAAAATTAATTAATGAAACTTTCCCGTTTTTATGATTCATATATATTTTTGCTTTCCCAGAAATTAAGTAATAGAGATAAGGGAGGGCGTTTCCTTCGCTACATATCATCTCTTTCGTTTGAAAAGAATGCAGCTCTACATATGGCAAGACATGAAATGAAAATAGGGTATGGAATTGATGGATTCGCATGTATTGATAAATTTCTTCTTCATTTTTGCTGATTTTCATATTTTCACCCCTATTTATAGTATGAGATATCTCCTATTATCTTTACAAGAAGGAATGATACGATTTATGTAAATTTGTTTTTGTAGAAAAGAGAGTGTGATGAATTTATGAAAAAATATAAAACATTGCTATTTGATGTAGATGATACATTATTAGATTTCCAAAAGGCTGAAAAAGTAGCTTTACAGGTGCTTTTTGAAGAGAAGGGAATCCCTTTAACAGAGGAGATAGGGGCTCGTTATAAAAAAATAAATAAAGGTCTTTGGAATGCTTTTGAAAAAGGTGAACTATCACGTAATGAAGTTGTAAATAAACGATTCTCTATGTTGTTTAAAGAGTATGGAGAAGAAGTAGACGGTATATTATTCGAAAATAATTATCGTAGCTACTTAGAAGAAGGAAATCAACTCATGCAAGGTGCGTTTGAATTTATAAATCAAATTCAAGGGGAGTATGAGTTGTATATAGTGACAAATGGTGTTTCTAAGACGCAAGATAAACGTTTGCGTAATGCAGGGTTACATTCATTATTTAAAGATGTTTTTGTTTCGGAAGATACAGGTTTTCAAAAGCCGATGAAAGAGTATTTTGATTATGTTTTTGAACGGATTCCTAACTTTGCACCTGAAGAAGGGCTGATTATTGGGGATTCATTAAGTGCCGATATTAAAGGTGGATATGTAGCGGGAATTGATACTTGTTGGTTTAATCCAGAAAGGAAATTAAATGATAGTGGGATTATACCGACATATGAAGTGCATAATTTTGAAGAATTATACGCTCTATTAAAACAGTTTGTTTAATGAAAATAGATGATTGGGGTTTATTTTACATGAATCATTTTTTCTAAAGGTCTTTTTCGAGTTAGTATGGAATATATTTCTTTTGTTGCTTTATATGAAATTGTTAATGTTTATTTTAGAACATTCAGAAAAAACTGTTTGACATTAGGAAATTATTGCTATAAAATCAACGGTAATTGCATAGTCTTATCAAGAAAAGGTGGAGGGACAGGCCCGATGAAACCTTGGCAACAGCCGTATAACGGAATTGTGCCAAATCCTGCAGGTAGTAATCCTGAGAGATAAGAAAGAGCCTTTAGAGCGTGTTTTCAAACTGCTCCTTTCTTGTTTTCAGGAAAGGGGCAGTTTTTTATTTTGTATAAAAGAAAGGAGAATGAGAGATGGGAGAATCATGGGGAAAAGGAACGATTTGTGTGCAAGGTGGCTATACGCCAAAGAATGGTGAACCACGTGTTTTACCACTTTATCAAAGTACAACGTATAAATACGATACTTCGGATGATTTAGCAGCCCTATTTAACTTAGAGGCAGAAGGATATATTTATACGCGTATTGGAAACCCTACTCTAGCTGCATTTGAGCAGAAGTTATCAGATTTAGAAGGCGGGGTAGGAGCTGTTGCAACGGCTTCTGGGCAAGCGGCTATTATGCTCGCAGTTTTAAATATTTGTAGTAGTGGAGACCATTTACTTTGCTCTTCAACTGTTTACGGGGGAACGTTTAATTTATTTGGGGTGAGTTTACGTAAGCTTGGCATTGATGTTACGTTCTTTAATCCCAATTTAACGGCAGATGAAATTGCGGCACTTGCTAACGATAAGACGAAGCTCATTTATGCAGAATCATTAGGAAATCCAGCGATGAACGTTTTGAATTTTAAAGAATTTTCAGATGCAGCGAAAGAGTTAGAAGTGCCTTTTATCGTGGATAATACATTAGCAACTCCTTATTTATGCCAAGCATTTGAGCACGGAGCAAATATTATCGTTCATTCTACGACGAAATATATTGATGGTCATGCAAGCTCTTTAGGCGGCATTGTCATTGACGGAGGGAACTTCGATTGGACAAATGGGAAATATCCTGAACTTGTTGAACCGGATCCAAGTTATCACGGCGTAAGTTACGTTCAAAATTTTGGTGCAGCAGCTTATATTGTGAAGGCGCGTGTTCAATTATTAAGGGACTACGGAAACTGTATGAGCCCATTCAATGCGTATATTAGCAATATCGGCTTAGAAACGCTGCATTTAAGAATGGAGCGTCATAGTGAAAATGCTCTCGTAGTTGCTAAGTGGCTTGCTAACCATGAACGTATTGAATGGGTGAATTATCCTGGATTAGATAGCAATGAAAATTACTCGTTAGCACAAACGTATTTGAAAAAAGGTGCTAGTGGTGTTTTAACATTCGGCATTAAGGGCGGATTAGAAGCGGCGAAAGAATTTATCGCAAATGTAAAACTAGCAACTCTTGTAACGCATGTAGCGGATGCACGAACTTGCGTTATACATCCTGCTAGCACAACGCATAGACAATTAAGTGCTGAAGATCAGCGTCTAGCTGGCGTTACATCAGATTTAATTCGTTTATCTGTTGGCATAGAAGATGTTTCTGATATTATTGCAGATTTAGAAGCGGCGCTAGTCGGAGGCAAAGAACATGCCGATCATAATTGATAAAGATTTACCAGCTCGCAAAGTGTTGCAGAAGGAAAATATATTTGTAATGACGAAGGAGCGAGCAGAAACACAAGATATTCGGGCATTGAAAATTGCTATCTTAAATTTAATGCCTACAAAGCAAGAAACAGAAGCGCAATTACTTCGTTTAATTGGCAACACACCGTTGCAATTAGATGTTCATTTGCTTCATATGGAATCACATTTCTCTCGCAATGTAGCGCAGGACCATTTAATGAGCTTTTATAAAACATTTCGTGATATTGAAAATGAAAAATTTGACGGGCTCATTATAACAGGAGCACCAGTTGAAACTCTTTCTTTTGAAGAGGTAGATTATTGGGAAGAGCTTAAACGTATTATGGAGTATTCAAAAACGAATGTAACATCTACGCTCCATATTTGCTGGGGGGCACAGGCTGGCTTGTATTATCATTATGGTGTTCCAAAGTATCCTCTTAAGGAAAAAATGTTCGGTGTATTTGAACATGAAGTTTGCGAGCAACATGTGAAATTGTTACAAGGGTTTGATGAATTGTTTTTTGCTCCCCATTCTCGTCATACAGAAGTACGAGAGAGTGATATTAGAGAGGTGACAGAATTAACATTATTAGCAAATTCTGAGGAAGCGGGTGTTCACCTGGTCATTGGGCAAGAAGGAAGGCAAGTGTTTGCCCTTGGGCATAGTGAATATAGTTGTGATACGTTAAAGCAAGAATACGAACGAGATCGTGACAAGGGATTAAATATTGATGTGCCAAAAAACTATTTTAAACATAATAATCCAGATGAAAAGCCCCTTGTTAGGTGGAGGAGTCATGGGAATTTATTGTTTTCTAATTGGTTGAATTATTACGTGTATCAAGAAACCCCTTATATATTGTAAAGAAAGATTGTGTAACACGTGGCAACGTTTTCCTTGTAAAGATTAACCTTTATTTTTCCGAATGTTCGAAATACATTGTTTTTCAGATTTTTTATTCATATAATTTCATCTAAACACAATTTTTGAGGGGTGGACAGTACTATGAAAGAAATTCAAGTTGGTTTATTAGGTCTTGGGACAGTTGGGAGTGGTGTAGTTCGTATTATTACGGATCATCAAGAAAGACTCATACACCAAGTAGGTTGTCCAGTGAAGGTAACGAAAGTATTAGTGCAAAACATTGAGAAAGAGAGAGAAGTAGAGGTACCTTCTACTCTATTAACACAAGATGCAAATGAAATTTTAGATAATCCAAATATTGATGTTGTCATCGAAGTAATGGGTGGCATTGATGATGCAAAATTATATATTTTACAAGCTTTAAAAAGCGGAAAGCATGTTGTAACTGCAAATAAAGACTTAATGGCATTACATGGAGCTGAATTATTAGCGACAGCAAAAGATAATAAAACTGATCTCTTCTATGAAGCGAGTGTGGCAGGGGGAATTCCAATTCTACGCAGTATTGTAGAAGGACTCTCTTCAGATCTTATTACGAAAGTCATGGGAATTGTAAATGGAACGACAAATTTTATTTTGACGAAAATGTCAGACGAAGGGAGAGCATATAACGACGTGTTAAAAGAAGCCCAACAACTTGGATTTGCAGAAGCAGATCCAACATCAGATGTAGAAGGTTTAGATGCAGCAAGAAAAATGACGATTTTAGCTACTCTCGGTTTCTCTACAAATGTAGAGCTTGGAGATGTGAGCGTAAAAGGAATTACCTCTATTACAGAGGAAGATATTGAATACAGTAAGAGCTTAGGTTATACAATTAAATTAATCGGTCTTGCAAAACGAGATGGTGAAAAATTGGAGGTTACGGTTGAACCAACTTTACTTCCAAATACACACCCTCTTGCGGCAGTACAAAATGAATATAACGCTGTGTATGTGTACGGTGAAGCAGTTGGGGAAACGATGTTTTATGGACCAGGGGCAGGAAGTTTACCGACAGCGACAGCTGTTGTTTCGGATTTAGTTGCTGTAATGCAAAATATTAGATTAGGGGTAACAGGAAATAGTGCTGTAGTCCCACAGTATCAAAAAGTATTAAAAGAGCCAGACGAAATAGTCGTGAAAAAGTTTTTAAGACTGCATGTAAAAGACGAAATTGGTGTATTTGCAAAAATTACTTCATTGTTCTCTGAGCGCGGAGTTAGCTTTGAGAAAATTATTCAAATGCCGCTTGAAGAGAAAGGAAAGGCTGAAATTGTAATTGTAACGCATCGTGCATCTCTTGCTGATTATGATTATATTCTACATACGTTGCAAGGGTATGAAGAAATAGATTGTTTGAAAGCGAACTATCGAATTGAAGGGGATGCTAAGTAGTATCTCTTACCATAAAACAGAAAGAGCCTATTAAGCAGCTTGCTTAATAGGTTCTTTTCTATTTAAAATCTGTGTACCAACTTGAATAAATGCTTGGATAATCCAGCCTGTTGTAAAGGATAAGATGATGGTTCCAAAATAGATAGGTCCATCTAATAAAAAGCTTAAAGTTAAAAATAAAAAGGCTAATGAAATCTCTGTTCTTCTAAACGTCCATTTTTTCTTCTCAGCAACGGTTAAAACGAAAGCTTCTTGAGGCGCTGCGCAAAGGTTTGTAGAGACGTAAAGACCAATTCCAGCTCCAACGAATAGATTTCCGCAAATAAGTGTTATATATTTTGGAAGAGAGCGGATAGCGTCCATAATAGTTATAATGGAACCAATCCAATCAACAAAAAGAGAAATAAGAACCATCGTTACAATTGTACCGATTGTAATTTGTTTTTTATTCCAAAAGAGTACGATAAGTGTAAAGGCAAAGTTAATCATGAAAATCCAAAAACCAATACTTATCCCAAAATTTTGATATAGTGCAATAAAGAAGGAATCATAAGGGCTAAGTCCAAAGGAAGTAATTGTCGTCATCATATTAATACCGATGGCAAGAATGAGTAAACCGCCAATGAAAAATATATATTCTAATTTGAATCGAAGCATAGTTGTATATCCTTTCTAAATGTATTTGCTAGGAAAGGATATATTGTGGAAAGCTTACCAGGTCAAGAGAGAATTTTTGTGAGAAGGGGAAAGTGAGATGACAAATATAAGAAAGATTGCTGAACTTGCTGGAGTATCTGTTTCAACTGTTTCACGTGTACTAAATAATCATCCGTACGTAAATGAACAGAAACGAAAAGAAATTTTAGCGATTATAGAAGAATTAAATTACACGCAAAACGTGAATGCAATTCATTTAGTGAAAGGAAAAACGAATGTAATTGGCGTTTTATTGCCACACGTAAATGATCAATATTATAGCGCTATTATTGAGGGGATATCAAAAGAAACGGCAAAGAATAATTATAATATGATGCTTTGCCAGACAAATTATAGCGAAGAAAGAGAACTAGAAATTTTAAATATGTTAAAAATGAAAAAGCTTGATGGGGTTATTATTTGTTCTCGGGCAAATAGTAAGGAGAAGCTTGAAGAATATACGAAATTCGGCCCGATTGTTATGTGTGAAGAAATAGATTCAAAATGCATTTCAAGTGTCCATATTGATTACTACAAAGTATTTTCACGTGGGATGAAAAGCTTAATAGATGCCGGTCATACAAGTATTGGATATTGTATTGGAAGAAGTAATAGCGTTAATAGCCAAAGACGAAAGAGGGCGTATGAAGATTCGCTTCAAAAGAGTATCGTAACACCGTTAGAGACCTGGAAATTTGAGGGGTGTTTTACAGTGGAAGATGGACGCAATGTAATTAGAGAATGGGCTCATATGTCAGTAAAACCGACGGCGTTCCTTGTATCTTGTAACCATATTGCAGCGGGGATGGTTACAGAAGCAAAAAAACAAGGAATTCGTATTCCAGAGGATATTACGATTATTGGGTGTGATGATCAAGAGGTGGCAGATATATTGGGTATAACGACGATTTCGCATTCTAGTAAAAACGTTGGATTGAAAGCGTTTGAATTATTATATGAAAAGATTAATGAAGAGAAATTAGATGTGAAGCATATAGAGTTATTACCAGAGTTAGTAGATAGAGAAACGACATAATTGAGAAGGTGTGAAAATCGCTTTTCAAAATTTCGTTTGGTATAATTATGGACAATCTATGAGGGCTAAAAGGGGTTTTGATATGAGATCAAAAGTAGTAAAAGTAATTCTACTCATTACAATTGCATCTTTCTGTTTATTTGCATATGGCTTTGTTTCAGGTGTAAATGATGTATTAAATCCGAAAGCTTCAAATTTAATTAAAAAGACCGATGTAGTGGCAAAAGAGAAAAAGAAAACGGGAACGTTACAAATCGTTAGTTTAGGTGATTCATTAACGCGTGGCGTTGGTGATAAAGAAGGAATTGGCTATGTTGGGCGAATGAAAGAGGATTTACAAAAAGATTATAAGCAAAAAATTGCATTAACAAATTTAGCAGTTAGTGGTGCAAAAATGCCCGATTTATTAAAACAAATTGAAAGTAATGGCGCTCAATATTCAATTAAGCAAGCAGGTGTAATCGTGTTAACGATTGGTGGGAATGATTTGTTCCCAGGCTGGGAATCGCTTGGGAAGATAGATTTAGATACGTATCGTCCTGACACAGAAACGTTTCAAAATGAAGCAAAGAAAATTATAGAAGAAATTCGTAAATTAAATACAGATAGTCCAATTTTTTGGCTTGGTTTATACAATCCTTTTGAAGATGTAGAAGATTTAAAAGGGTCTTCAAACATTGTTGTGGACTGGAATGCATCTTTAGAGAAGTTAGCGCTAAACGATAAAAATGTGTATATTACACCGACATTTGATTTATTCCAAAACCGCGGAAAAGATTTATTATACTCTGATCATTTTCATCCGAACGAAGTAGGTTATACGTATATGGCAGAACGTTTAGTTCAAAATGTTGTAAGTAAATTAAAACTAGAACAAGGAGGGGTAAAATGACGACGATACTTTCCGTACGAGACTTGAAGAAGGTAATTGGAAAGAAGACTCTTGTAGAGGACATTTCCTTTGATGTAAAGCAAGGAGAAGTGTTCGGGTTCTTAGGACCAAATGGTGCTGGAAAGACGACTACCATTCGAATGTTAGTCGGATTGATTACGGCGACAGAAGGTACGATTTCTATCGGTGGTTATTCGATTAAGGACAATTTCAGAGAGGCGATGCGTCAAATTGGGAGTATCGTTGAAAACCCAGAGTTGTATACATATTTAACAGGATGGGAAAATTTAAAGCAATTTGCTCGTATGTTAGGTGATATATCAGATGAACGTATTATTGAAATTGCTGAAATGGTTCATTTAGATGAAAGAATTCATGACAAGGTAAAAACGTACTCACTTGGTATGAAACAACGCCTTGGAATTGCGCAGGCGCTCCTTGGGAATCCAAAATTGCTCATATTAGATGAGCCAACGAATGGTTTAGATCCAGCAGGGATTAGAGAACTTAGGGAATTTATACATAAGCTTGTAAAAGAAGAAAATATGAGCGTGTTTATTTCAAGTCACTTGCTAAGTGAAGTGCAAATGATATGCGATCGCGTTGCTATTATTCATAAAGGAAAGATGATAACAGTTGCCAAGGTTGAAGAATTAATTAAAACAGCAAGTGATCGTGTAGAATGGATTGTTACACCAATTTCTAAGGCGAAAGATATGTTAGAAGCAGCCGAAGAAGTAAGAGAAGTGAGTGTAGAAGGCGAGCGATTATTATGCCGCATGGATATTGCATCTATAAGTAGTTGGAATAAACACTTGGTAGAAAATGAAATAGATGTACATAGTGTTAAGGAGCTTGTATTTACGCTAGAAGATTTATTTATTGAACTCACAAGGGGTGAGCAGCATGCGTGAATTTGCGAATCTAGTTTTAAATGAATCAGAAAAGATTTACCGTAAGAAACGTATTTTTGTTGTTATGCTTATTTTAGCAATCTTAATCCCGCTTTTTGTGTATGCGCAGTATCGCGAAATAGAAACGACACAAAAAAGACTCGGTACAACTGATTGGAAGGTTTCATTGCAACAGCAAATTGTTGATTCTCAGAACCGGTTGAATAATTCTAGATTGCCAGAAGAATGGCGTGATTGGTTAAAGGTAAGAGTTGAACAACAACAATATTATTTAGATCATGATATTAATCCGATGGCGCCAGGTGCACCGACTTTTGTCAGAGCATTTATTGAACAAGGAATTACATTGTTTATTCCGCTTCTCGTAATGATTGTCGCCATTGATATCGTTTCTGGAGAACGAAGTGATGGGACGATGAAGATGTTACTTACGCGGCCGATTCGGCGCTGGAAAATACTCCTTAGTAAATACGTGACGATGTTATTTTTCATTTCGCTCATACTGCTCCTTGTAGGTTTGTTTGCTTACATATTATCAGGGCTTGTATTTGGATACTCGGGATGGAATTTACCTGTTTTAACAGGATTCGTCATTGATAAGGAAACGTTAAATACGAACTTTGTGCACCTTATTCCGCAGTGGCAATACATCTTAATGGCGTATGGACTAGCCTGGTTTGTTGCTATCGTTGTCGGAACTATATCATTTATGGTCTCTGTTTTAATTCGTAATACACCAGCTGGTATGGGCGTTATGCTAGCTGCATTAATTGCAGGCGGTATCTTAAGCTCATTCGCAACATCTTGGGAAGGCGCGAAATATATTTTTAGCGTGAATTTATCATTAACGGATTATTTATCAGGAAAATTACCTGCATTACAAGGCTTATCAATGGGATTTTCTTTGATGAATTTAACTGTTTGGGCAGTTGTTTCTCTTATTATTTCGTTCTTAGTATTTACAAAACAGGATATGTTGAATTAATTGGACAGGAAGTGAAAGCATGGAAAATGTTTTAAGAAATGATTGGGGACCATTACTGGCACCAGAATTTGAGAAAGAGTATTATCTTACTCTATCCAGTTTTTTGACAGAAGAATACAGCACGCATGTTGTTTATCCGAAGGTGGAAGATATTTTTAACGCTCTTCAGTATACAAGTTATGAAAATACAAAGGTTGTTATTTTAGGACAAGATCCGTATCATGGACCGAATCAAGCGCATGGTTTAAGCTTTTCTGTACAACCTGGTGTTAAAACACCACCATCATTGTTAAACATGTATAAAGAGCTTCGAGATGAATATGGTTATGAAATTCCGAATAACGGTTATTTAGTAAAATGGGCGGAGCAAGGAGTATTACTACTAAATACCGTATTAACAGTTCGTCAAAGTGAAGCAAATTCTCATAAGGGAAAAGGATGGGAGCACTTCACAGATCGTGTGATTCAACTGTTGAATGAACGTGAAAAGCCAGTTATTTTCATATTGTGGGGGCGCCATGCGCAGGCGAAGAAGAAGTTAATTACGAATCCGAATCATCATATTATCGAGTCTGTACATCCAAGTCCATTATCAGCAAGACGTGGTTTCTTTGGTAGTAAGCCATACTCTAAAGTAAATACGATTTTAGCTAATATGGGCGAAAGAGAAATTGATTGGGAAATTCCAAATTTATAAATAGAAAAGGTAGTTAACAGTCGTTAACTACCTTTTTATTATTATTGCTCGTTCTTTAATTTTGCATCTAGTACAAAAGTACCAAATGGGATAACTGATGAAACGAATGCTCCAAGTGCCCATAAAATTGATTTACGGTGTACGATTGTTACTTGAATTACTGCAAAGATGAATAGAATAAATAGAACACCATGAGCCATGCCTGTAATTTTAACAGCTGTTGCAAATCCTGCGAAATATTTCAATGGCATTGCTACAAATAATAGTAATAGGAAAGAAATACCCTCAACTAGTCCAATTGCTCTTAATCGTCCGATTGGTGTAGATAACATAAAGTAGCCTCCTTTAACGTATGCTTGTATATAGTAAATTTGTATTCTTTTTCAAAATAAAATAGTCTATTTTGTTTCATTATATACAAAAAGAAAGTTTACACTACGAGAATAGTGCAAAGTTCAAAATATAGTCACAAAAGCATGAGAATTTAAATAAAAACCTATTTGAAGTATTTGACTTCAAATAGGTTTTGTGAATGAAAATATTAAACAAGTACATCCGTTTTTAAAACAAATTTCTCTACAACTTTTGCAACACCATCGTTCATATTTGTATCTGTTACGTAATTTGCAATTTCTTTAATATCATCAGGTGCATTGCCCATTGCAACGCCAAGACCAGCAAATTCAATCATTGCTTGGTCGTTATAGCTATCGCCCATTGCGATAACTTCTTCACGCTTAATGCCAAGCTTTTGAATCAGTTTGTTTAAGCTCGTTCCTTTTGTAACACCGGCTTCAGTAAATTCTAAGAAGAATGGTTTCGAACGCATCACGCTTAATTGGCCTTCTAGTTGTTTTTGTAGTTTCTTTTCAACTTCAACAAGGCGTTCAGCTTCTTTATTCATTAATACTTTTACTACAGGCTCTTTAACTGCGGCTTTAAAGTCATCTACTACAACAATTGGCATACCAGTAATATCGCCCTCAATTTCAGTATAAGGATTATTTTCTTCCGTTACGATATCATCGCCCATATAAGTATGAAGCCATACATCTTCAGTTTTACTAATTTCAAATAGGTTGTGAACGATTTCAGGAGATAGTGTACTACTAAAGATTTCTTCGTTTGTTTTACAGTTAATAATTTTTGCGCCATTAAAAGATAGAATGAAACTGCCGTATTCTTCTAAGCGAAGTTCTTTGGCTACATTGCGCATACCAAACGTTGGACGTCCAGAAGCAAGTACAACCTTTACCCCTTGCTCTTGTGCAGTCATTAACGCTTCTTTCGTACGAGGTGAAATAGTATGGTCATCACGTAATAAAGTATCATCTAAATCTAAAACAATCATTTTATAAGTCATATAGAAAATTCCTTTCTTTAATTGAAATCAAAATACATGTTCATGAAGATGTTGAGGAATAATAGTAAGACATCAAACCTCTTTGAAAAGAAGTAGATAAATCATTATGAGTGTGTTGCTCATAATATCGGTTAATAATCATTGGGGATGGATAAAACCCCAATGATTCAAGTTTGATTTTATCGTAACAACTCTAAAGGTAGAGTGCAATAATGGAAGTTTTCCAATTTACGATATTTGTTTTGCTGTGGAACGAGAAAATAGTATTTCTAGCAAAATGGCCATTACAGATCCAAGAACGAGACCGTTACTTAAAAACGATGCTAGAAATGGTGGAAGTGTGGAATATGCTCCTGCTGGAACAAACATAACTCCGACTCCTGTGAAGATTGAAAGACCGGCTACTTTAAATAATCGTTCTTTATCCTGGACAGTTTCGTATTCTCGAAAGGCAAGGCCAATCATGCTTGCGAATACAGGATAAATAGCGGCATAACCAACTGCAACAGGGATTGCTGCAAAGAATGAAGTGATCTTTGGAAATATACTAACGACAATAATAAAGCTTGACCCTAATATAAACGGGAGACGTTTATAAATATTAGTCGTTGCAATAAAACCTGCTGATCCAGAAATAGCGACAGGCCCAATAGCTGAAAATAGGCCGCCTAGCAATTGGTTGATTCCTGTTATAATGCCAGCTTGTTTAAAACGATCTGGTGCTGCATTCTTTTCATACTTAGAGACAATCCTTTGCACAACACGAATACTTGCTAACATATTTGTTAGAAGTAATAGTGTAACGAAAACGACCGTAATTGCCATGTTCCATTCAATACGAGGCATTCCGAAAACAAATAGAGACGGAAAACGGATTATATCTGTCACAGGCGTTACTGGATTTGATAACCCGAAGCATGCGAATAATATCCAGCCGCATACGATACTGAAAAGAACAGAATATTGTCCAATAATAGGTAGCTTCATGATGAAAAAGGATAGTAAAATAACAATGAGTGAAAGAATAAATACGTTAGGTTGTACTTCTGTATGTTTTCCATCAAGGCCAAACATTCCCTTTAAGAAGGAGCCACTAAGCTGCGCAACAAGAAGAAATAAATATGTTCCAATGACTGTCGGTGTAAAATAGCGAACGAGTTTATCAATAAGTCCAAAAGCGCTAAGAATAATACAAATAATACCGCTTAATAGGAAAGCATATTGAAGAACTTTAAGTGTCTCATTGTTTGATCCAAATAATACGACGCCTAAACTTGCGTAAAGGGAGAAAATTCCCCACCAAAGTCCAGCAGGACCTTCTTGAATAGGAAGTTTATGCCCAAATATAGCTTGCAAGAGACCAGCAAAGCCTAGAACAAATAATGTTCTTTGTACGAATGCGATAGCTTCAGCGCCATCAAGACCATAACTAGTTGCGACACTAATTGGTACAATAAGGCTTCCAGCTAAAATAAATAGTGCCCATTGTAAGGCGGAAAGAAATGTCTTCATTATATCAACCTCTTTCATAGATTCCGTATCTAGTATATACGTATTTTATTTCCACTGGCAAAGATTGTAGATAGAGAAAAGAGTTGAAATACGGTATGAATGCACGTAAGCAATTATGGATCGCAGTTATATGTATGACTTTTGTTGTAATTCTAGGAACGATAGGATTTATGACAATTGAAGAGATTAGTTTGTTTCAAGCATTTTGGATGACGATGATTACTGTATTGACTGTTGGATACGGAGATGCTGTTCCTGTAACGCAAGCGGGGAAAGTATTTGCGCTCCTTATTATTCCTGTTGGCGTAGGTATTGTTACGTATGCAATTGGGGTAGTGGCAGCTATGATTATTGAAGGGAATTTATTTCATGCAGTGCGGAGGAAGAAGATGGATAAACAAATAGCGCAGTTGAAAAATCATATTATAGTATGTGGTTGCGGTAGAGTGGGGCTTCAAGTTGTACATGAATTGCAAGAAAAGAAAATTCCATTTGTTGTTGTCGATAAAGATGAAAGTGTATTAGAGAAGGGAAAGCTTTTGTATATACATGGAGATGCGACGGAGGATCAAGTTTTACATCATGCTGGAATTTCAAAAGCGGCTGGTTTAGTTGCTATCGTAGCAAATGATGCTGAAAATGTATTTATTACATTAACAGCAAGAGGATTAAACGATGCAATTAAAATTGTGGCGAGATCTGAAAAGCCAGAAACTGAAGAGAAATTAAGGCGTGCGGGTGCAAATAAAGTTATTAATCCATCCAGTATGGCAGGAATTCATATTGCAAAAGGTATTGCGAATCCATTAACAGTTCATTATATTGATACAGTGCTGTATGGGATAGAACAGTCATTTGTCATTGAAGAAATTTTAGTTGGAAAAGATTCAATATTAGTTGGAAAAGATTCAATATTAGTTGGTAAATCGTTACTAGAGAGTGATGTGAGGAATCAGTTTGATGTAACGATATTAGCGATTTTGAGAAATGGGGATATTATACATAATCCAACGGGGCAGGAAAAACTGCAAGAACATGATATGATAATAGTATTTGGTTTAGTAGAGAAGCTGAAGCAATTTGAGAAAGAACTACAAAGTACGAGGTGATAAGGAATGCAAATATCGAGCGATAAGATTTTAAATAAAATGGCGAATGAAATTGCAAAGGCAAAAAGTAGTGAAGGACAAAAATCAAAAGATCATTTATTAGTTGTGCGTGCTTTATGCGATTTACTATTAGATGAACAGGTTGAATCTTCTACGTATAGGGAGCCGCAAATTCAATCGCAAGTAATTGGATCGCAGCCTATAAAGACAGTTCAACCAGTTATGCCAGTTTCTGGAGAACCTGTGTATATTAAAGAAGAAGGTGCAAATGGTAATTCTTTATTTGATTTTTAAGGATTAAATCGTTTGGCTTATATGAAAAAATTGCTTATGATAAAAGTAAAAAAGGGGAATTAAGATGAAAATTTTCTTTTTACTAGGTTGTATTGCAGCGGGGCTATCTGTTGCGTTAGGAGCCTTTGGAGCACACGGTTTAGAAAATAAAATTTCTGCGAAAATGTTAGAAGTTTGGAAAACAGGTGTTACATATCAAATGTTTCATGCAGGTGGACTATTCGTAGTTGCTTTATTGATGGATAAGGTTCAATCATCACTTTTAACTACTGCTGGTTGGCTTATGGTAGCTGGGATTATTATGTTTTCAGGCAGTTTGTATGCATTAAGTACGACAGGTATTAAGTTCTTTGGCCCAATTACGCCTCTTGGTGGCGTAGCGTTTATTGTAGCATGGATTTTAGTCGGAACTGCAGTTGTAAAAGGTTTATAAAAAAACAAAAGCTGGCATATGCCAGCTTTTTTTATGGTCTTGGAGCATAAGTTGCTTGTTGACTAGGTAAGTACGTAATTTCTTCGGGGAATTCCACATAATCTAAGTAAATCATTAATAGTAAAAAACGTTTCCCTGATTGTGGCTCACTAATTACAATATGATCGCGACCAGCTGCTTCGATAATACCTGTATACGATTGGGTACCGAGTGAGCTACCACGTTCATAAGTCATTACAACCGTAGCTTGCTTACCCTTGTTTAAACGAAGGATATTTTCAATATAGGATTGTTCTAATGGTAACATGCCTTGAGAAACGGCATATTGAGCTTGCGCCGCTTGTTGTTGCATTGCTTGCTGTTGTTGCTGTTGTTGTGGAGTCATTTGCTGCGGTTGTACATAAGTTCCAGATGGTTGATAAAATCCAGTTCCGTAATACGGGTTTTGTTGCTGTGCCATTCAAAAATCCCTCCTTATTATCAATCCTTAATATACGCTAGGACAATCTTCGCCAGATGGCTGGAAGAAGCAGTGCTTTTTGAAGCGACCAGAGTTTTGTTGATTATACCAAGTTGACGGACAAGGGCCTTCAGGTCTAAAAAACCATAAGGAAAAATTTGCAGGCCAAAAGCGTTGTCCCTGAATCGTTCGCCTTGCTAAAGCAATATCTTGTTCCCTTGCACGTTGATAAAAATACCCTTTTTGTGTTGCCTCAAAACCACCAGGATTTTGATACACCATTTGACGTAAATTACGTATTTTTTTAAAATCTAAACAATTTCCACGGACACGATTTACCCCAACGTTCCCGACCATCAACATCCCCTGTTGTCCTTCTCCTTCGGCTTCAGCACGCATCAGTCTAGCTAATAACTTTACATCTTCTTCGTTATAAGCAATAACGCCCATTATGTGTCACCTCTCTTTTTGGAATACCTTGTGGAAAGAGGTTTATCCCGCATTAACGGGCAGTAAGACTCCCACCTTAAAATTGGGCTGGAGCAAAGAAGGTGGGTGGGAGATCAAACTGCCCGTAAAAGCCCGATTAGTTCAACTAATAATCAGTGGGAATGAACAAAACCCCCACTGATTAAAGTTTCACTTTATCTCTAGATGAAGTGTGTAACAATTACTAGTTCATACGTATGAGGAAAAGGACTCAGATATGACAACCAAACGAAGTTTTACATGGAGAGAAGAAAATAAAAAAAGCTAGCGTGAGCTAGCTTTTCATCATTATTAAAATACTTTAGACCATAAGTTTGAGAAGAAATCTCCAATAGAGCGCATTGATAATACAAACCAATTTGCTTTTTCAACTTCTTCTGTCGTTTTTGCAGTAGCTTTCATACTTTTACTACCGTCTAAGAAACCATATTTATCAGTTGATTCTAAAGTAATTGAGCCTACTTTGGTATCTTTCTTAACAGGAGCAACTAAATGTCCATCTTCAGCAAGGGATTTATCTAATTCAGTCCCAATTTTATAAGGCTCTTTGCTACCTTTTTTCGCAATTACTGTTATTTCTTTTTCGGGTGCAACAGTTACTTGGTCTTCTTTCCCTTTTACTACAGAGATTGTATTGTTTTTATTAACTTTTAATTTTTGTTTTTCAAAGTTATTAAATCCATGTTCGATTAATTCACGAGATTCTGTGAAGCGTTCATCCATTGATTTTGTTTTAATAATAACCGAGATAAGACGAACATCACCACGTTTCGCTGTAATAGTGAACCCATATCCAGCGGTATCAGAACTACCAGTTTTTAAACCGTCCGTTCCATCATAAGAGAAGGCAGCGCCTGGTAACATCCAGTTCCAGTTTTCCATACGAATTGGTTTTGGATGATTGTCTGGGAAGTTTCTAAATCTTTGTTTTGTATCCTCTAGCATTTCTGGATACTTTGTAATAATCGTTTTTGCAAGAATACCCATATCGCGAGCTGACATGGAGTTTTCTCCGGTCGGATCTGTTCCTTCAGGATGTTTTCCTTTTAAATCAGCATTATTTAACCCGGTAGAGTTTACAAATTTATATTTCTTTAACCCTAGCTTTTTTGCATGTTCATTTGCAAGATTTAAGAAGTTTTTCTCACTTCCTGCAAGAAGTTCTGCTAAAGCAATACTAGATCCATTTGCAGAGAATATAACAATAGAATGATATAATTCTCTTACAGTATATTGACGTCCTTTTTCGAACGGTACATTAGAGAATTCATTATTACGAGAGACTTCATAAGCGTAATCAGAAATATTTACTTTCGTATCCCAAGTGATTTTTCCTTCTTTAATTGCTTCTAAAACAGCGTAAACAACAATTAATTTTGACATACTAGCAATAGCTAGCAATTCATCTGGATTTTGCTCGTGAAGTATTTTTCCTGTATCTGCATCAAATAAAAGTGCAGCAGCAGCCTCAATATGTATTTTTTCTTCCGCATGGGATGTTGTTACTCCTAAGGAAGAAATTGACAATACAAGCAATAGTAAAATAGACAAGATTTTTTTCATATAGATTATCACCTTCGCATCGTTATTTAGCATATAGCTCGTATCATTTTAGCATAAATTTGGATATAGAAAGGTTACAATTTTGTAAGGTATTTGAAAGAGATTTGTCGATTTTTGTTCAAATTTGCGGAGAAAAGCAGTTTTTTGAGGAGAAATATGGAGGGTAATAAAAAAAGGAACGAATTTCGTTCCTTTTTCACGATTTATATGTGTAAAAATTTCTCTACCTTTTCGTCTGGTAAAATGTTTCCAACGAAAAATGTTCCGAATTCACCATAACGAGCACTTACTTCATCGAAGCGCATTTCATATATAAGTTTTTTAAATTGAAGAACATCGTCAGCGAATAATGTTACACCCCACTCAAAATCGTCGAATCCAACTGACCCTGAAATAACTTGGCGTACTTTACCTGCGTATTGACGACCAATTTTACTATGACTGTACATCATTTTTTTACGCTCTTCCATAGGAAGCATGTACCAGTTGTCATCACCTTGGCGACGCTTATCCATTGGATAGAAGCAAATATGATTTGCTTTCGGCAATTCAGGATATAAGCGAGCTAAAATTTGCGGGTTTTGGTATGGATCCTCATCAGCTGGAAGATAGTTGCTTAGTTCAACAACAGATACGTAAGAATATGCAGGAACCATATATTCAGCTAAAGTTGTTTTATTCAATTCTGTCTCAATTTCATTTAACTCTTCCATTGTTGGACGTAAAATCATAAGCATAATATCAGCTTTTTGACCAACAACTGTATACATTGCATGACTACCTTTTTTCGCAGTAGCTACTTCGTTCCATTTTTCAACGACATTTAAAAATTCAGACACTGCTTGTCCGCGTTCGTCGCTAGATAATGTTTTCCATGCAGCCCAATCAATAGAACGTAAATCATGTAAACAATACCAGCCATCTAACGTTGTTGTTGCTTCACTCATTCTATTCACCTCAGTTAATGATAGTTTTACACGTTAACTATAGCATATATAGTTTTAAAATCATCTATATAAAACCTTGGCGCATAAAATTGTCACATTTAAATTTACTTGAAAATAGGAGGAGATAAGGATTAAAGGGGATTTATTTTTAGGCTGAATTTTATGAAAATATAATCATTTTCATTTTATCTATTTTTTGGGAGCTATAAGTTTAAAATATAGAAGAAAAGCAGTATTCTTAAAGATAGAGTTTTTTTAACATATGTAGGAGGGTTTATTCGTGAGCAACTTATTTACAACAGTAAAAGAAAAAGTTCAAGGAAAAGGCATTTCTATCGTACTTCCTGAAGGAACTGATGAAAGAATTTTAGGCGCTGCAGAGCGTTTAGCAAAAGAAGAGTTAGTAAAACCAATCTTAGTTGGTAATAAGGAAGAAATTAGCGCAAAAGCTGCTAGCATGAATTTAACATTAGCAGGCGTTGATATTTATGACCCAGCTACATATGAAGAAATGGATGCAATGGTAGCATCTTTCGTTGAACGCCGTAAAGGTAAAGCAACTGAAGAAGACGCTCGCAAAATCCTTAAAGACGAAAACTACTTCGGTACAATGCTTGTATACATGGGCAAAGCACACGGTTTAGTAAGTGGTGCAGCTCACTCTACAGCTGATACAGTTCGTCCAGCACTTCAAATCATTAAAACAAAACCAGGCGTTACAAAAACTTCTGGCGTATTCATCATGGTACGTGAAGAAGAGAAATATGTATTCGCTGATTGCGCAATTAACATTGCACCAAACAGCCAAGATTTAGCTGAAATTGGTATCGAGAGTGCAAAAACTGCTGAATTATTCGGTATTGACCCACGCGTTGCTATGTTAAGCTTCTCTACAAAAGGTTCTGCGAAATCTCCAGAAACAGAAAAAGTTGTAGAAGCAACTCGCATTGCAAAAGAAATGGCTCCTGAATTAACTTTAGATGGAGAATTCCAATTCGATGCTGCATTCGTACCATCTGTAGCTGAGAAAAAAGCTCCAGGTTCTACAATTAAAGGTGATGCTAACGTATTCGTATTCCCAAGCTTAGAAGCTGGTAATATCGGTTACAAAATCGCTCAACGTTTAGGTAACTTCGAAGCAGTAGGACCAATCTTACAAGGTTTAAACATGCCTGTAAATGACCTATCTCGTGGATGTAACGAAGAAGAAGTGTACAAGTTAGCTTTAATTACAGCAGCTCAAGCACTTTAATTCTATAATGAATTGAAATAAAGACCGTCGCTATAATAGCGACGGTCTTTATTTTTCTAAGCCAAGTGCTTTATTGTTACGATCAATAATCCGTTGTAAATTCGTCTCATATAAAGGTATTTCATCTATTGTTAATTGAGATGGTGTTAACTTCGGAGCGAATTGCTGCAATGTTTTTAAAAGGCGCATCATTAAATCTTGTACTGTAATGGTTTCGCCAAGTAATTCTGAAAGTGAAGCCATCGTACTCGGTACAATTTCAGGATACGTAAAGCGTGTTTCTTCTCCTTGAATGGCTAGGTTATAGAAATCACGAACGAGTGCGGCACGCTCAGAGCCACTTCCTGTAGCACAAAGATAAATTTGGACAGCGACACCCCCGCGAATACGGCGCTGTGAAATGCCAGCGAATTTTTGATCGCGAATACTTAAGTCATAGCTACCAGGACAGTAAGAACCTACAATTTCTTTTGCCTCGATAGTAACGTCGTAATCCTTTAACATCTCCTTAATTAAATGCCACATCGTATCGTATCCAAGATCAATATCGATACCTTTTTCTGTTTCTTGGAATAAAAGTGATACGTTTAAAACACCTTCATCAAGCACGACTGCAAGCCCGCCAGAATTACGAACAATAACATTGAAGTTGTTCTTTTTTAACAAGGAAATGCCTTCTTCTAAGTGTGGTAGGCGTGAATCTTGAATGCCAAGAACAATTGTATTGTGATGAACCCAAGAACGCATTGTTGCAGCTGATTGACCATTTCCAATGCTTGTGCACAGTGTGTCATCCATTGCGAATGACTGCAATGCATGGAATGTTGGTCCCAAACTAGATTGATCTACAATACGCCACTCTGGCTGAGATAAAATGGAACGGGAATTGCTCATATAACTAACCCCTTATCTTTAAAATGACAATCTCTATTATAGCAAAAAAATGAAGAATAGAGTTTTCTCATATATAAAGGGGAAGTTTAGATGTGAAAGAATAAAAAGGATGCATTATATGCATCCTTTTTATTCTGCAATTTTTTCTAAATTACCGTTTCGATCCATTCGGAAAGATGTTTGAGAACGTTCTTCGTCATCCATGACTGCCAACTTACGAGCTCGGTTCATAATGTTCATAAGTGTTTCGTAATCTTCTTGTACAGTATGAGATTGCTTTTCTAATTTTTCTAGTTTCTTTTCTAGTTCTTCATTTCGAAGGATTTGTGCTTTAATTTCTTGTTTCAATCTCGTATTCTCGTTTTCAAGAGCTGTTACTTTTATATTTGAGGATCCAACTGTTTGTAAGAAATAAATAACATCTTGCATTGTCATAGAGCTTTTTGCAACAGGAACGGTAGATTCTTGATATGGAATAGCTTCTTTATATTGTACAATTGATTCCTCTTGTACGAATTCTTCATAATCAGTTATCGAATCTGAAGCTGGTGGTGTATAAAGTAAACGTTTTTTCGCTTGCTCACCGCTTGCAGCGCGCATTTTATCTTTACGATGTTTTTTTGCTAGTTGAAGAGCTTGTTCATAGCTATAGCGAACGACAGCATTCCAGCGGAAACCACAAGCAGCGGATGTACGATTTAACTGATCCCCTACTTCCTCAAATGCATTTAATTGCGTACTTCCTTCTCGAACATGACGAAGTACCGTTTCAGCAAGTAATAAATCATCCTCATCTGTCCAAGCATCTTGTCTTACTTTCATAGATTCAACTCCCTTTCTTTTTATGAACTTCCTATTTTTATAATGGGCAAAAAAATAAACTTTTATACAAAGCTTTTAAAAATATGGTAGATTTCGATGAAAGGTAAAAATTTTCCCATGAATGGTGAGCGCTTCTGTAGGAGAGCATATAAATATGTAGCATTATGTAGAGAATAGGCCCTGTAGGGAAACTTGCAACGAGCTTCAAAGAACGGTAAAATACCATTTAGTGTTTATTTTTAAATGTACTTGAGAAAAGTTTAAAATAGAGGAAGTGTTATATAATGGGAAACGAATTTCGCGTGTGCGATGACTGTCAGGCAACGAACGTTAAAACGTTAGTTCCGAAGTTAAAAAAAGTAGATTCATGTGCAACGATTGAAGTTGGATGTCAGTCTTACTGTGGTCCTGGTCGTAAAAAATCATTCGCATTTGTAAATAACCGTCCAGTTGCGGCTCCAACAGAAGATGAGTTAATCGTAAAAATTGAAGCAAAGTTAAATAAGTAAGAAAAAGAAGAGTGAAAAGATTACTCTTCTTTTTTATGCCCATAAGAGGAACGATTTATTCTGCGAAAGTGCTCTTGTGTGGACGAACGTTTTCTAAAGGATGGATATAACTTTTGTATTAAAGTTCTAATTTATATAAATTTGTATTTCAAAATAATGGTTGACAGTCTTTTAAAGCGATAGGTAGAATAGAAGTGTCTGATTCTGAGAATCATTATCAGGAAAATAACAATTCACCTAATTTTTTTATTACTATTTGAGAATAAATTTCATTTTAATAAATATATGTTGTTGGTTAGGATGGTTGAGGGATGGAAGCGAGCGCAAGCAGTATAGAACAGCAAGAAGAGAATGTTAAAGAGATTAAGAGCAGACCGCTCATTGCTTCTATTATTTTAGTAGCGGGTACAGTTTTGTTAGCTTTAAGCATGGCAGTTTCTATTTCTTTTGGGGCTGCAGATATTAGTTTAAAGACTGTATGGCAAGCTGTATTTCAGTTTGATGGATCTATTACACATCATAACGTAATTCAAGAGCTTCGCATGCCTAGAGCAATAGGGGGCGTAGTTGCAGGTGCCTTTTTAGCGGTATCAGGAGCAATTATGCAAGGCATGACGCGAAATCCACTTGCTTCACCATCGTTAATGGGGATTACAGATGGTGCAGTATTTGGAATTGCAATTATGTATGCATTTTTTCCTAATTCACCTTATTTGATGTTTGTTATTGCATCTTTTATTGGAGCTGCGTTTGGTGCAAGCATTGTATATGGAATTGGGTCTTCTTCACCAGGTGGATTAACACCTGTGAAATTAGCTTTAGCAGGTGCAGCTATTAGTGCTTTATTAGGGGCAATTTCATCTGGAATTGCATTGTATTTTAATCTTGCTCAAGAGGTGAGCATGTGGAATGCAGGCGGAGTTGCTGGAGTGAAATGGCAAAGTATTAATATGTTAGTGCCAATTGGCCTTGTTTGTCTTTTTATCGCAATTATGATGTCGAGATATATTACAATTTTGAGCTTCGGTGAAGAAATTGCGATTGGACTTGGTCAAAATACGACATTAATTAAATTTATCGGAACAGTACTTGTTCTTGTTTTAACGGGTTCCGCAGTTTCCATGGCAGGATCAGTTGGATTTGTTGGTCTTGTAATCCCGCATATGACTCGTTTCCTTGTAGGCTCGGACTATAGATGGGTTATTCCATGTTCTGCGGTCTTAGGCGGGCTGTTAATTGAATGTGCAGATATGTTATCTCGCGTTATTAACCCGCCATTTGAAACGCCAATTGGAGCAATTACAGCGCTAATTGGGGTTCCATTCTTCCTCTACTTAGCACGTAATGAAGGGAGAGGAAAGATGTGAGGACGAGTGTCTTAACAAAAAAGAACATTTCTATATTAACGATTTTAGTAGGACTAATCGTTTCTATATTTCTTATTAGTTTAAATACAGGAACTTTTAAAATACCGCCAATGGACGTATTAAAGTCATTGGTTGGAATAGGGGCTGAAGATCAGTCTGTTATTTTATTTGAATTCCGCATGCCGCGTATGGTGATTGCTATACTAGTCGGATCTGCTTTAGCGATGTCAGGTGCGATTTTGCAAGGATTATCACGAAATCCACTTGCTGATCCAGGTATTATCGGTATTAACGCTGGAGCGGGATTAACAGTTGTTATATTCGTCTACTTTTTCTTTGGAAAAGTTGGGACTGGTACATTTTTATCTGTATTTATCCTTCCATTCTTCGCGTTGGTTGGTGCAATATTAGCGGCGGTTATTATTTATTTACTAGCATGGAAAGACGGCGTTTCATCAACGAGATTAATACTAGTTGGTATCGCTGTTGCAGCCGGGTTTGGTGCTGTTAGTTTAATTTTTTCTATGAAGATGACATCTAACGATTTTCGTTTTGCTACGATTTGGTTAGCAGGAAGTTTATGGGGAACAGATTGGAAGTTCGTGCTAAGTGTACTTCCATGGATGGTTATTTTCTTGCCACTTGCTATTAGTAAGGCGCACATATTAAATGTAATGAACCTAGGCGATTCTACAGCAGTTGGTCTTGGTTTAAATGTAGAAAAGGAAAGACGTAAATTATTATTTATTGCAGTTTGCTTAGCTGGTGCATCTGTCGCTGTTGCCGGAGGAATTGGTTTTATCGGTTTAATGGCTCCGCATTTAGCGAGGCGCCTTGTTGGTGGTAAACATCAAATTATGCTGCCTACTGCTGCACTAATAGGGACGTTTTTACTCTTATTCGCAGACGTAATTTCAAGAAGCGTGTTAACAACTTCAGAAATACCGGTCGGTCTTGTTATTTCTGTAATTGGTGCACCATATTTCATATACTTACTTATGAGGACAAAATAAAGGGAGGCTTTTTGTATGGCAACTTTAGCAGTTGATGCGGTATCTGTTGGCTATAATGAAGGGTTAATTATTGATGGATTAACAGTTGAAATTCCGGAAGGGAAAATTACAACAATTATTGGACCAAATGGTTGTGGGAAGTCCACATTATTAAAAACGGCTTCTCGTATTTTGAAGGCGAAAAAAGGTACTGTTTATCTTGACGGAAAAGCAATCGAGAAACAACCAACAAAAGAAATCGCAAAGAAAATGGCGATTTTACCACAGACTGCAGAAGTGCCAACTGGCCTTACTGTGTTTGAACTTGTTTCATATGGACGTTTTCCTCATCAAAAAGGATTTGGAACGTTGAAAGAAGAGGATTATCGTTACATTCATTGGGCACTTGAAGTGACGGGAATGACAGAATTCGCAAATCGTTCAGCAGAGGCGTTATCAGGCGGGCAACGTCAACGTGTATGGATTGCGATGGCCCTTGCACAAGGAACAGAATTACTTGTATTGGATGAACCAACAACGTACTTAGATATGGCTCATCAATTAGAAGTATTAAACTTATTGAAAAAATTAAATGAAGAAGAAGGTAGAACGATTGTTATGGTTATCCATGACTTAAACCACGCTTCTCGTTTCTCAGATCATATGATTGCATTAAAAGCAGGTAAGTTAATGAAACAAGGAACGCCAGATGAAGTTATGACAAGTGAAACACTTCGCAGTGTATTTGAGATTGAAGCTCAAATCGTTCCTTGTCCAGTAAACTGTAAGCCAATTTGTTTAACATATGATTTAGCGATGATTAGTAATCAATTGCGTAAAAAAGCATAAGTAGAACCCCCTCGTGAAGAGGGGGGACTTCTAATGGACGTTGAGCTTCTTATATAAGAATGGGAAGTTGAACGCCCGTTAGAATGGGTTATTAACAACAATTAATAAATATATATAAATTAATTGTTATACTTGTTTCTTATAGTTCATTGTAACTTATAAGATAAATACAGCTAGAAGGAGTGGGAACATGAAGAATTTTAAAATGGCACTATTAGCAATGGTACTAGTTGTGACTTCTGTACTATTTGCAGCTTGTTCTAACAAAGAAGAAGAAAAGAAAGCAGATGCAAAGACTGAAGAGCGCACTGTAAAACATGCAAAAGGGGAAATTAAAATTCCTGCAAATCCAAAGAAAATTGCTGACCTTAGTGGTTCAACAGAAGAATTATTAATTTTCGGTATGAAACCGGTTATTACTGCTAATACATCTCAAGAAAAAATTGATGCACATATTGAAAAGAAACTAAAAGACGTTAAACCAGTTGGTTCTGCTTGGGGCGATAAAATTAACATCGAAGCAGTAGCTGCTGCAAAACCAGATTTAATTCTTGTAAATAATCGTCAAGAAAAGATTTATGATCAATTATCTAAAATTGCACCAACAGTTATGTTAAACACTCCATTAGATCAATGGCGTCCAAAATTCCAAGAAGTAGGTCAAATCTTCGGTAAAGAAAAAGAAACAAAAGAATGGTTCAAAAAGTATGATGAAAAAGCAAGCAAATTACATGACAAAATCGTCGCTAAAACTGGTGAAGCAACATTTATGAAAATGGCTGCATATCCAAATGCTTTCCGCGTATACGGTGACTACGGTTACGGTAGCGTAATCTTTAATGATTTAAAACTACCAGCAGTTAAAGGTACACCAACTGATAAACCGTTAGTACAAGTACAAAAAGAAGCTTTAATCGATTACAACCCAGATTACTTATTCGTATTTACAACTGGTGACGGTTCTCAGCGCTTAAAAGAATTCCAAGAAGAATCAATTTGGAAAAACATGAACGCTGTTAAAAACAACCACGTATTTACAATTAAAAATGAAGACTTAAACAAAGGTTACTTCCCATTAGGGAAAGATATGATCTTAGACGAAGTTGCTGAATTCGTTTTAGGTAAATAATGTATAAAGGAAATCACTTTTACTTCGGTAAAGGTGATTTTTTCTTTTTATAAAGGGAATTAATACAGTCTTTCATTTCTTTCTGTTTCTCATTTCGTTTATAATATAAAGTAAGAATGTAGTAAAGAAAGGGGGATGTCGGAAAGTGGTATATTTAAACGACAAACTCAGCGAAACAAAAGTGTTTAAAGACCCAGTACATAAATATGTGCACGTGCGTGATCGTGTTATTTGGGATTTAATCGGAACGAAAGAATTTCAACGCTTGCGCCGTATTAAGCAGCTTGGAACGACATTTTTTACATTTCACGGTGCAGAGCATAGTCGCTTTACTCATTCGTTAGGTGTATACGAAATTATTCGTCGTATGATTGATGATGTGTTTGATGGCAGACCAAATTGGAATGCTGAAGATAGATTGTTATGTTTATGTGCGGCATTACTTCATGATGTCGGCCACGGCCCATTTTCTCACTCGTTTGAAAAAGTATTTTCATTAGATCATGAGAAATTTACGCAAAAGATTATCGTTGGCAATACGGAGATTAATGATGTATTAAGTCGTGTTGATAAGGAGTTTCCACAAAAGGTAGCAGATGTAATTGCAAAAACGTCTACTAATAAATTAGCGATTAGTATGATTTCGAGTCAAATTGATGCGGATCGTATGGATTATTTATTAAGAGATGCTTATTTTACAGGCGTAAAGTACGGAAACTTCGATATGGAACGTATACTGCGTGTAATGCGTCCGTATGGGAATCAAGTAGTCATTAAAAATAGTGGTATGCATGCTGTTGAGCATTACATTATGAGTCGTTATCAAATGTATTGGCAAGTATATTTCCATCCGGTAACGCGAAGTGCAGAAGTTATTTTAACGAAGATTTTACACCGTGCGAAATCACTGCACGAGAAGTATTACACATTTAAAAATCATCCTGTTCATTTCTATTCTTTATTTGAAGAAGAAGTAACAGTAGAGGATTATTTAAAGTTAGACGAGAACGTTATGTATTACTACTTCCAAGTATGGCAGGAAGAAGAAGATCCAATTTTAAGCGATTTATGTCGCCGTTTTATGAATCGAAATCTATTTAAATATGTAGAGTTTACAGATAAACACGGTTTAGATAATTGGATGGAGTTAAGTAGTTTATTTAAAAAGATTGGACTTGATCCGGAGTATTATTTAGTAGTTGATTCAACATCGGACTTACCGTATGACTTTTATCGTGCAGGAGAAGAAGAAGAGCGTCTGCCAATCCTGCTTCTTATGCCAAACGGAGAGCTTAGAGAGCTTTCACGTGAATCGGATATTGTTGAGGCGATTACAGGTAAGAAAAGAACGGATCAAAAGTTATTCTATCCACATGATTTAATCTATGAAGATGGAAGAAAAGGAAAATATAAAGAGAGAATTATTGAGTTGTTAGAAGGAAAGAAATAAGAAGCAGCTAATGGCTACTTCTTATGAAAAAACTTGAAATTATTTGTCGCTTAATCGTTTTCCGCCAACTGCATAATGGTTTTTAGACATTTCTTCGATGAAAACAACGATGTTTTCTTCAGGAGCACCAGTTGTTTCGCTTACTGCTGCTGTTACTTTCTCAGCAAGAGCTTTCTTTTGTTCTTCTGTGCGTCCTTCTAGCATTTTCACTGTTACGTATGGCATGTACAATCGCTCCTTTTATGTAAGTTACACTCTTATTATAGCGGATTATGGGGAAGAACAATCGAAAAAACAAATAATTTCTTTTTTTGACATATGGAAGAGGAGATGAAGTATGGATCAGTTATTTAGATATCCATTGCACGAAATTCCGTTGGTAGCAATGGCGATTATTATTGCATTATCCGTTCATGAATTTGCACATGCATATGTTGCATATAAATTTGGGGACGATACAGCAAAGAGACAAGGGCGTTTAACGTTATCACCGATGGCTCATTTAGACCCTATCGGTTTGATTGCAGTATTAATTCTTGGATTCGGTTGGGCAAGACCGGTTCCTGTTAACCCATATAACTTTAAAAGACCGCGTCTTGCAGGCATATTAGTTTCAATTGCAGGGCCGATTAGTAACTTAATTTTAAGTGCAATTGGTTTAATTATTTGGTATAGCTTATTAAAATTTGGTGTATTATACTCAATTCCATCTGCAGTAGCAGATACGTTAGCTCAATTTTTCCAGATTTTTATTATGCTGAATATCGTTTTACTTGTATTTAACTTATTACCGATCCCACCACTTGATGGGTATCGCGTAGTGGAAGATTTAGCACCAGCAAATATTCGCGCGAAAATGACACAGTATGAAAAATACGGGGCAATTGCGTTATTAATTCTCGTTATTACACCGCTTAGTAATTACACAATTCAACCTATTTTTCAGGTAGTTATTCCGCATGTATTTGTATTTTTAGATAGCATCATTGCGCCTATTTTTGGCCTTTTATAATTTTTAAGTGAGGAGGATTTTACATATGACAGAGAAAAAGAAAAAAATCGGTTTTAATATCGTGAAAAATGATTCAACAGATGGACATGGTGGATTTGGTGTTGGGGCATTAAGCTTAGAAAACATTTCACCTGTATTTGTTGATGTACTAGAGAAGACTGCATTCGTTGATATCGGTGCGATGCATGCGCGTAGTACAGTAGAAAAAGGTATTAAGTTTTTAACAAATAAAGATGAAGTTCCAAACGGAAAACCATTTTGGCTTGTTTGGGTAACGATTGAAAGAACTGCGACAGGTGCGTATTACGCAGGTGTAACAGCTTGTGAAATGACAGTTGACCGTGAGATTCGCCGCGGATATAAATCACTTCCAGAACACGTAAACAAAATGGATAAATCAATGAAGCGTCACATTATGGTTGACCATATGGATGAATCATCTAAAAAAGTACTTGGTACGTTCTTGAAAGAACATAATGAAGCAATTTGGAACGAATCTGGTGAAGAATTGCGCCGTGCATTATTAAGTGAATAAAAAATAGCTGACGGATGCCCGTCAGCTATTTTTTTTACCAAGGAAGATATTTTTTCCACCAACTTGTTTTTTTCTTTTCTTCAGTCGTTTTTTCAAATTCTTCTTTATCATCGACGTGATCCATACAATATTCAGTCGGTTCGGTACCTTTAGCGAAGTACATTTTCACAGAAATAGGACAATTTTTTGTAGCAATTTTACCGTTCTCTGGGTTGATATTAACCGCTACGACGTCACCTGGTTGTTTAAATTCTTTTTTTGGCTGTCCATCTAAGCCTTTCTCCATCGTATCAGTCCATATTTTCTTCGCATATCCTTGTTCTGCTACGTTTGAAATAGATTTAGGTTGATCGTATCCGACCCATACACCAGTTACGATTTGCGGAGTAAATCCGATCATCCAACTATCCGTTTCAGTAGAACCAGATTTTCCGGCATATGTTCTTGATAATTTTGATAACATCGATTGGCCAGTTACAGCAGCATAACTGCTTAGTTTCTTATTAAACATACCAGTCATCATTTCTTCCATTACAAACGCTTTGCTCTTGTCGAGAACTTGTTTACTCTCTAAATGAGCATCGTATAATATATTTCCTTCATGATCCATAATGCGGCGAATGAAAGTAGGTTTTACTTCTTTTCCACCGTTTGCGAACATGCTATAAGCGTTGACCATTTCAATTGGTTTTACTGGTGATGTACCGAGAGCTAGAGAAGGCACATCTTTTAATGCACTTGTAATTCCAAATTGTTTCGCTGTTTTTGCAAGCGCGTCATCTCCTAAAAATAAATTCGTTTTCACAGCATATATGTTATCAGAGACTGCGAGAGCTTGTGCCATCGTTACGAAATCATCGGCATAATAATCTTTATAGTTCTTCGGTTTATACTTTGAAACACCGTCACCTAAGGTGAATACAGTATATTCGCTTTTTAAGCGCGTAGCAGGTGTGAATCCTCGTTCTAATGCCGCATAATATAGAAATGGCTTAAATGTAGAACCAGGCTGACGGATGGCTTGTGTAGCCCTGTTAAATTGACTCGTAGTATAATCAGTTCCGCCAACAAGAGCAGCCACTTCACCTGTCGTTGGATTCATAGAGACGAGAGCAGTTTGTATGTTTGTTGTGTCAGGTATATGATCTTTTACAGCTTGTTCTGCTACAGCTTGTAGTTTAGGGTCTAGCGTTGTATAAATTCGCAAGCCACCTCGTTGTAAAGCTTGTTCGTCTAATCCAACATCACGAAGAAGTGAAGCTTGTACAGCATCTTGGAAATATGGTGCGACCTCTGCTACTTTTTTCGTATCTAATGAGGCAAAAGTTAGTGGCTCTTTCTTCGCTAAGGCTGCTTGTTGCTTCGTAATATATCCTTGTTCTACCATTTCATCTAATATGAGGGCTTGTCGTCCTTTAGCACGATCCTCTTTCAAAAAGGGAGAATAGACACTTGGTCCTTTTGGGATACCTGCGAGCATACTAGCTTCTGCTAATGTTAACTCTTTTGCTGTTTTATCGAAATATAGACGGGACGCAGCTTCGATGCCATAAGCGCCATGTCCGTAATAAATTGTATTTAAATATCCTTCTAAAATATGATTTTTATTATAGTTTACTTCAAGGCGGACAGTGTACATTGCCTCTAATAATTTCCGTTTCCACGTTTTATCATGATCTAAATACAGATTACGCGCGTATTGTTGTGTAATTGTACTAGCTCCTTGTACCTTTGCCATTGCTTTTAAATCAGCAACAATTGCACCTGCAATCCGTTTTAAATCGAAGCCGTGATGTTTATAAAATCTTTGATCTTCAATAGAAAGGGTCGCTTCTTTTACATAAGGTGAAATTTCATTAAGAGAGACATTGTAACGTTTTTGAATTTCGTTACTTTGTCCAATAACGGTATCATCGTTTGCGTAAAAGACGCTTGTTTGCGGGACCGCAACAGGAGGAGGTCCCATAATTTTTGCAACTATAATAATAACAAAAAAAGAAAAAACGAAGAAAAGGACGCAAGAAAACATTGCGGTGAAGAAAAGACGTTTATATTTTTTAAGTTTTGGATTCATAGTTTGATCCATCTTTTTTCAGCCCCTCATTAATACAAGCGTTATTGTATTAGTATTGAGGGTTTTCGTTTATTTTAAACAATGAAATTTCGAAAATAAAAAAGCCCCTTCCATTAAGAAAGGAGCTCAAAGGCACGTGCTGGCCAATCGGTAATGATGACATCTACACCATAATCAATCATAGTTTGTAAATCTTTGTATTCGTTAATTGTATATGGACGGAAAACATATCCTTGCTCTTGTGCTAACTGCACAAATTCTTTCGTTAATAGCTGGAAGTTTGGATGTAATCCACTTGCTTCTCTATGTTTTGCTTCGGCAATTGGATCAGCAATCGGTGTATCATATAAAATTGCTCTTGGAATTTCAGGAGCAATTTCTGCTAATAATGAAACAGAGTCATGGTTAAATGATGAAAATACAATTTGATTTGAAAGATGATATTCACGCACAAGTGCAACAACTTTTTCCTCAATATTTGGGTAATGAATAACATCTGTTTTTAATTCGATATTTAGTTGTAAGTTCGTTGTGGAAAGCCAAATGAAAACCTCGCGCAACGTTGGAATTTTTGCTTCTTGGAAAGAAGGGGCTTTATGGCTACCAGCGTCCAATGATTGTAATTCCTCTACCGTTTTTTCAGAAACAAGTCCAACGCCATTTGTTGTACGATCGACGGTTTCATCGTGAATTACGACAAGTTCACCATCTTTTGATAGGTGGACATCGAGTTCAATTCCGTGAGCGCCAATGCGTTCAGCTTCTTGGAAGGCAATCATCGTATTTTCGGGATGTGTTCCTTTTACTCCGCGGTGAGCAAAAATAAGTGGTTTACTCATATGAAAATCTCCTTATTATCTCTTTTCTTTCATTATGAAACTGCTTTAGGGAAAATACAATTGAATATGACAAACATTTACAAAAGTCTAACAGTTGCAGAAAAGTTAACGTTAACGTAAAATGTAATAATTGAGTGAAGGGAGGAATAAACATGTATAAAATTGATGAAGTAACAAAGCAAGTCGGTTTAACAAAACGTACACTTCGTTATTATGAGGAAATTGGTTTAATTCATCCCCCAGAACGTAGTGAGGGGAATATTCGTCTGTATACGGATGAGGATATTGCCAGAATTAAAAGAATTGTAGAAGCGAAAGAAGTGCTAGGAATCACACTTCAAGAAATGCAACATTTCTTATCACTAAAAGAAAGAATGGAGCAAAGAAGAAATAGCGAGAACCCTCGTGATCGTGAAGTGATTCAAGAAATTAAAGATATGCTTGAAAAACAAGTGCAAACGTTAGACGAAAAAATGGAGCAAATGCAACGTGTAAAGGCAGAACTCGAAGATAGTTTACATCGTGCAGTAACATTTTTAGAGAGCACAAAAGGAGAGTAATCAAAATGGAGAGCAAACAAAAACTAGGGAGATTGATTACAGTGGTAGCTACCTTTCTTGCCTTTTCGGGTATAGGGGTAGTTGACCCAATCTTGCCGATTATTGCTGAGAAAATTGGTGCAACGCATTGGCAAGTTGAAATGTTATTTACCGCTTATATTTTAACGATGGCAATCATGATGTTACCAGCTGGTATATTTGCATCGAGATTTGGTGATAAACGAATGATGACAATCGGTCTTGCGATTGTGACTGTATTTGCGTTTATATGCGGTATATCGCAAACGATTGCTCAATTATCTCTTTTCCGTGCTGGATGGGGATTAGGAAATGCGATGTTTTTTGCGACAGCAATGACACTGTTAATAGCATTAAGTAAAGAAGTTCATGAAGCAGTAGGATTATACGAAGCAGCTATCGGCTTAGGTATGGCTGGGGGGCCGTTATTGGGTGGAATACTAGGTGGACATTCTTGGCGTTATCCGTTTTTCGCGACGAGTATTTTAATTTTCTTAGCATTTATTTTAGTATTCTTTTTTGTAAAAGAACCAGAGCGAAAGGTGAAGCGTAAGGCTGCTGGCGTAGGGGAATTACTTAACTTGGTGAAGTATAAACCATTTATGCAAGGTGCTATTTCAGGGATGCTATACTACTACGGATTTTTTGTTGTGTTAGCATATTCACCACTTATTATGCATTTATCAGCTATTCAATTAGGCTTTGTATTTTGCGGATGGGGACTGGCGTTAGCTTACGGTTCTGCAATTTTAGCACATAAGCTAGAAGGGAAATATGAACCAAAAACATTATTGAAGGGGAGTTTACTCGTATTTGCGATTTTCTTAATTGCACTATTCTTTGTGAAAATTATGTGGTTACAAATTACTCTTATCGTTTTATCAGGATTGGCATCTGGCTTAAACAATGCATTATATACAAGTTATGTAATGGATATTTCACCTTATGAAAGATCTGTTACGTCAGGTGTTTATAACTTTGTTCGTTGGTTAGGTGGTGCGATTGCTCCAATTTTATCAGGAGTTATCGGGCACACAGTTTCACCACAAAGCCCATTTTTAGTTGGGGGAATTGTTGTGTTAGTTGGTTGTATTATGATCTTAATTCCAATTCGTAAACCAGTAGAACTAGAGAAGAAAACCCTTTCTTAAGAAAGGGTTTTCTTTATACACATATGTTAGAACCCTCTGACTAAAATATATTTTCGGTATTTTTGTACTTTTAACTATACATTTTGGATGTTTTGTTTTATTTTTGTTAGGGGACATTAATGATGTCCCTATTATAAATTTGCATTGAAAGGCGTGATTGTACGATGGAACTATGGTTCACTGAAAAACAAACAAAACATTTTGGGATTACGGCGCGTATTAACCGCACATTACATACGGAGCAAACAGAATTCCAGAAACTTGATATGGTTGAAACGGAAGAGTTCGGAAACATGCTTATTTTAGACGGCATGGTTATGACAACAGAAAAGGACGAGTTCGTTTATCACGAAATGGTAGCGCACGTACCTTTATTTACACATCCAAACCCTGAAAACGTATTAGTTGTTGGCGGCGGCGATGGCGGTGTTATTCGCGAAGTGTTAAAACACCCAAGTGTAAAGAAAGCAACTCTTGTTGAAATCGATGGAAAAGTAATTGAGTACTCTAAACAATACTTACCATCAATTGCAGGCGCATTAGATAATGAGCGTGTAGAAGTAAAAGTAGGAGACGGTTTCCTACACATCGCAGAAAGCGAAAATGAATACGACGTAATTATGGTAGATTCTACTGAGCCAGTAGGCCCAGCAGTAAACTTATTTACGAAAGGTTTCTACGCTGGAATCTCTAAAGCGTTAAAAGAAGATGGTATTTTCGTTGCACAAACGGACAACCCTTGGTTCACACCAGAACTAATTACAACTGTGTTTAAAGACGTAAAAGAGATTTTCCCAATTACTCGTTTATACACAGCGAACATCCCAACTTACCCAAGTGGTCTTTGGACGTTCACAATTGGATCTAAAAAACATGATCCATTAGAAGTAAGTGAAGAGCGTTTCCACGAAATCGAAACGAAATACTACACAAAAGAATTACACAATGCAGCATTCGCATTACCGAAATTTGTTGGCGATTTAATTAAGTAAGAAATCGAGTTTGAACAAATAAAGTGTAGGTAGCTCATTTAAGGTGTTTGTCCAGAAGACTTGAACATGCTAGCTACTTACACTCCTGTAAAGAAAATCGTCTTCTTATTGTTAAAAAAGAAGACACCGGTAAATCGAGAAAGAGGAGCAGTTCGCTCCAAATTTGAGAAATAATGAAAGGTTGGGATACCTTAAGTTCCACATAAGGAGGAAAAGAATATGCGTTTTGATGAAGCTTATTCAGGTAAAGTATTTATTAAAAGTCATCCAAGTTTTGAAGAGTCAAAGGTAGTTATTTACGGGATGCCTATGGATTGGACAGTAAGTTACCGTCCAGGTTCTCGCTTTGGTCCTGCACGTATTCGTGAAGTATCAATCGGTCTTGAAGAATATAGCCCATATTTAGATCGTGAATTAGAAGAGGTAAAATATTTTGATGCGGGTGATATCCCATTACCATTCGGAAACGCACAACGCAGTTTAGACATGATTGAAGAGTATGTATCAAAACTTTTAGATGCCGATAAGTTTCCACTAGGTCTCGGTGGTGAGCACCTAGTGTCTTGGCCAATTTTTAAGGCAATGGCAAAAAAATATCCGGATTTAGCAATCATCCACATGGATGCTCATACTGATTTACGTGAATCGTATGAAGGGGAGCCTTTATCCCACTCTACACCAATTCGTAAAGTGTGTGATTTAATTGGTCCGGAAAACGTATATTCTTTCGGAATTCGTTCTGGAATGAAGGAAGAATTTGAATGGGCGAAAGAAGTAGGTATGAACTTATATAAATTTGACGTATTAGAACCGTTAAAAGAAGTATTACCGAAACTTGCTGGACGCCCAGTCTATGTCACAATCGACATTGATGTATTAGACCCAGCTCACGCTCCAGGAACAGGAACGTTAGAAGCTGGCGGTATTACATCTAAAGAATTATTAGATTCCATCGTAGCAATTGCAAATTCAAATATAAATGTAGTTGGAGCAGACTTAGTAGAAGTAGCTCCGGTCTACGACCATAGTGATCAAACACCAGTCGCAGCAAGCAAATTCGTGCGGGAAATGCTGCTCGGTTGGGTGAAGTAAAAGTGAAGCCGACTGTTTAGACCCGGTGAATAAGGTTCTTCCCTGCAAAAGGTGCTTTTTACCTTTTAGCAGGGAAGGTTCTTAGACGCAAGGGTCTAGGAGGCGTAACTGGATAGAAATAAAAGCGGAAGCGGCTCGCTCAGAATGTGTCGGTAAGTCGATATATAAAAAAATCGTCGATATAATCTTATTTACCATGGCAAGACATGAAAAAAAGAGTTATTCTCAAAAGGTGAGAATAACTCTTTTTCTTATGCAACTTTCTCTTCCGAATTAACGCCGCGAATTTCATCAGCAGAGCGGATCGGATATTTGCGGAACACAATAGATCCGATGTATCCGATAATAGTGGTAACGATTCCACATAGTACAGCAGCAATCGTTACTTTTATAACGTCATTAAATCCGAATAGGACGAGAAGACCTGGAATTGGTGATGCTGTTCCTGGTGCATTATTAACAAGCTGGAATAGCGATGTAATAATACCGGCAAGTGCACCGCCAACGAAATTTGTCATATAAATTGGAATTGGATTTGCTGAGACAACATCGGCTTGTGTTAAAGGCTCGATTGCTACAGCAATTGTATCTTTCTTTGAACAAATTTTTAATCGTTTAAAGAAAATAAAGTTCATCGGGGCTGAAGCTGCTACGGCAAGACTACCAATTGCCATTGGTAAACCTGTTAATCCAAGCATTGCAGTTAGTGCCATAGAACTCAGTGGAGAGGTAGAAATAACTGTTATTAATCCACCAAGCATAATACCCATAATGATAGGACTTTCTGTAGTTGCAACTGATATCATAGAACCGATTTTACCAAGTGTTGCGTTAACGAGCGGATCCATAAGCATTGCCATTCCACGTGAGATTGGTGCAGCGATAAATAGGATTGCTAAAAATTCCACACCAGCCGGTAATTTCTTTTCGAGAAATTTCACGACGAAGGCACAAACGTATCCGGCGAAAAATCCTGGTAAAATACCGAATCCACTAGTAGCGATACCAATTAAAACAGCGTATACGGGGGAAACACCGATTGCTAATGCGACTAAAATCGCTGCTGCAACACCGCTCATACTACCAGAAGCTTCTCCTACTGATTGTAAAAAGTCATTGTGAAACATTTCTCCACCTATATAACGGTGAAATGCTTCAATAAGAAAACTTGCGATTGCTGCATTAGCTAAAGCACCCATCGCCTTCATTCCGTAAGGCGCACGGTAACTGAAAAGTGTAAATAGACAAAGTACAACAAGTAATAGTGCTAAACCTTGCAAGATAGCCATTTGAAAACTGTCTCCTTTGATTTTTGTAATAAAAATTCGTATCATTCAATAATAATATAAAAGTGTATGAAACGGAAAAATTTTTTCTTGGGAACTTGCTGTAAGAAAAAATCCCTTACAATAATGTAAGGATTGTGTAAGACTTTTCGATAGAGTATAGTATACCCTTTTCCGTATAATACAGGTATAGACATAACATTAGTGAGAAAGAAGTGTAAAACAGGAGGCGCATGTATGAAATTGGTCATTAAAGTTTTAGCTGTATTCGCCATTATTTTAGGGGGGACAGCGTATTATTTGAATACAAAAACAGAAGGTGTACATGCTTTTGTAGACAACTTCTTTTCAAATAAAGAAATACAAGATTATTATGCGGTTGTAGATAAAGGTGAGAAAAAAGACGGTGAGTATTTGTATACATTTAAAGGGTATACAGAGGACGGAAATCAACAAATTATTAAAAGAATGGTAAATCGTGAATTGCATGCAGGTGCTTTTATAAAAATTTATGCAAAAGGTATGCAAGGAAAAGGATGGGCTGAAATAACGAAAGAGTCAATCCCGCAAAAAGCGTTGCAAAAAATAGAAAAACCATAAAAGGAGCGACTCATTCGCTCCTTTTTTAGTACGCTAAAATAGTGATAGATGTCTTTTCTTTGTTAGAAATAATTTTTGCACGTCCACCAATTGGGAAAGTGAAAATCGGGGTTGTATGCCCGAAACTTGCGTTTGCAATAATAGGAATATGTGCAAGTTCAGGTTTTGAAGCAATCATTTCTTGAATGTCCGCTATCGTACATTCTGCTTCTTTTTGCATTCTTCCTATTACAATACCTGTTATATGTTCAAAATTAGGTTGCTGCATAAGGGAATGTAGATAGCGATCAAAAGTTTTAAGTGTCGATTTTCCTGTTAAACTGTCTTCTTCAAGGAATAAAATTTTGCCCTTTAAGTTTGGCATATATGGTGTGCCTTGTAGTAAATTAAGTGTGCTCATATTGCCACCGATAATTTCTCCTGTCGCTTCCCCCTTTTGAATTGGAACATACCCTTCATTTTTAATAAATTCTCGATTTTCCTGATCCATATACCAAGAATCATCGCTCCACGTTTCCGCCGGAATGATTTCAATAGGCTCATTAGCGGTTAAGCATTGTAAAAAGTAATCAGCCGTGTAATGGAGTCCTTTTTCCATTCCAAATGAAGAGAAGTGGGGACCTGAATATGTAACGAGACCCGTTTTTGCGTAAATTGCATTATTTAAGGCAGTAATATCAGAATAACCACAGAAAAATTTTGGGTTTTCACGAATTAAATCAAAATCGAGATATTTCAATAAACCATTCGAGTTGTATCCGCCAAGTGTAGTTAAAATAGCTTTTACATTAGGGTCTCTAAATGCTTCATGGAGGTCTTGGACGCGGGAAGAAATAGAAGAGGAAGCAAATCGATCTATCTCATCGGCATATTTTGAGAATGTCACTTGAAAGCCCATGTCAGTTAATCTTTTTATAGCAAGTTTTCTATTTTCATTTGAAACAATACTTAAACTACAGGATGGTGAAATCACGCGTATTTCATCACCCTTTTTTAACTTTGTTGGTATCATTGAATTCACCTCTATAATTAAAAGAATATTTAGATTTAAAAAATATTTTATCATATGAAATAAAGTAGGAGGGAATTATTTTTTGAAATGGAGTTTTCCTGATTTTTCAGCAGACAGACAGCGTCTTTTTTTGATATGATAGGAAAAGTGATTTATTATAAGTAGTATTTAATATCTATAACATTTGAAAGGTGTGCAAGACGTGAAGAAACAACTTGCAGGCTTGCCGGTACACGTTCATTTCGTAACAGAAATCCGTGAAGGGGCGAGGAAGGAAACCGTTGCTTTTGAAGCAAATGGTCAATACTATGTAAAAGGTCAAGGTACATATGTAACATTCCAGGAGCCGAACGAACAAGGCGAAGTGAAAACAATTATTAAAATTCAAGATGAACAAGTTCTCATTATGCGTTCAGGTGCTATTTCTATGCGTCAGACGCATGTGAAAGGTGAATGGACAACGGGTACGTATACGAGTGAACTTGGTACGTTTGCACTGCAAACGAAAACTGATAACGTTCTTTTTAAATGGTCGGATGAAAAGAAAAAAGGACAACTCTTCTTAACGTACGCATTGCTTCTAAGTGAACAAGAAGCTGGCAGATATACAATTACAATTAATTTGAAGGAGGCAAAATAATGAATTCCTTAGAACAGGTAAAAGGATTGATTAAAGAAGAAATTCAAGCTGCTGTATTAAAGGCAGAATTAGCGACAGAAGAACAGATTCCAAACGTTGTATTAGAATCTCCAAAAGATAAAACAAATGGTGACTTCTCTACAAACATGGCAATGCAACTTGCACGCGTTGCGAAAAAAGCACCTCGTATGATTGCAGAAGAACTAGTTGCAAACTTCGATAAAGCAAAAGCTTCTATTGAAAAAATCGAAATCGCTGGTCCTGGTTTTATTAACTTCTATATGGATAATAGCTACTTAACAGATTTAATTCCAACAATCGTAAACGCTGGTGAAGCTTACGGTGAAACGAACACTGGTAAAGGTGAAAAAGTACAAGTTGAGTTCGTATCTGCGAATCCAACAGGTGACCTTCACTTAGGACATGCACGTGGTGCGGCAGTGGGTGACACTTTATGTAACGTATTAGCAAAAGCAGGATACGATGTATCTCGTGAGTACTACATTAATGATGCCGGTAACCAAATTCATAATTTAGCTCTTTCTGTTGAAGCTCGTTACATGCAAGCTTTAGGTTTAGATAAAGAAATGCCAGAAGACGGTTACCATGGTGCGGATATCATTGGAATCGGTAAACGTTTAGCTGAAGAGTTTGGCGATCGTTACGCAAAAGCTGATGCTGAAGAAAGCTATGAATTCTACCGTTCATACGGTTTGAAATATGAGTTAGCAAAACTTCAAAAAGACTTAGAGAGCTTCCGTGTTAAATTTGATGTATGGTTCTCAGAAACATCATTATACAAAAACGGAAAAATCGATGCTGCACTTACTGTATTAAAAGAGCGTGACGAAATCTTTGAAGAAGGCGGAGCAACTTGGTTCCGTTCAATGACTTACGGTGATGACAAAAACCGTGTATTAATTAAAAATGACGGTTCTTACACATACTTAACGCCAGATATTGCTTACCATCGCGATAAATTAGAGCGTGGTTTCGATAAGCTAATCAACATTTGGGGTGCTGACCACCACGGTTACATTCCTCGTATGAAAGCTGCTATTCAAGCGCTAGGTTACGATAAAGAAACACTTGAAGTAGAAATCATCCAAATGGTACAACTATACCAAAATGGTGAAAAAATGAAAATGAGTAAGCGTACAGGTAAAGCAGTTACACTTCGTGAGCTTATGGAAGAAGTAGGCGTGGACGCAATGCGATACTTCTTCGCAATGCGTAGTGGTGATTCTCATTTGGACTTCGATATGGACTTAGCTGTATCAAAATCTAATGAAAACCCAGTATACTATGCACAATATGCTCATGCTCGTGTATGCAGTATCCTTCGTCAAGGTGAAGAGTTAGGATTAGCTGCAGATGGAGACGTGAATTACAAACTTGTTACTTCTGAGAAAGAAGTAGAGTTACTGAAAAAGCTTGGTGAATTCCCAGCTGTAGTTGCGGATGCAGCACAAAAACGTCTGCCACACCGCATTACAAGCTATGCATTTGAATTAGCAGCAGCATTACACAGCTTCTACAATGCAGAAAAAGTATTAAACCAAGATAACTTAGAATTAAGTAAAGCTCGTTACGAGTTAATGAAAGCAGTACGCACTACGCTTCAAAATGCATTAGCAATCGTAGGAGTATCTGCACCAGAAAAAATGTAATGAAGAAAAGCGGAGCCGACTGTTTAGTCCCGAAGGCTAAGGTTCTTTCCCACAGAAGATGCATTTTATCTTCTCGTGGGGAAGGTTCTTAGACAGAAGGGGCTAGGAGGCAGAGCTGGACATAAAGAAAAGCGGAAGCGGACTTTCGTTTTTAAATAAAAGGCAATCACATGATGTTGTGATTGCCTTTTTGTATGGAGATAATAAAAAAATAAAATTTTATCAAACAAAAGGATAATTTGCGTCGTCTTATATAAATGACAGGAGGCTTATGATGGAAGAAAAGGTAGAAGAATTAATTGATATATATAAGCAGCAAATATATTCCTTATGCTATAAGTTAGCGAAAACGAAAGAAGATGCGGAAGATATTTTTCAAGAGACGTGGATAAAGGTTTTTTCATCAAGGCATCAACTTTCCTATGTGGATAATTATAAAAAATGGATTGCTACAATTTGTGTTCGTACGTTTTATGATTTTTATCGTAAGAAAAAAAGGTGGAAAGATCGAATATTGGATTTGTTTCATAAAGAAGATGGTGGAGAAATAGATTTCGCAGATGAAGTAAATATATCAGAAGAATGTATTCAAAAAGTGGAAGCGGAAATGATACGGGAAGTTATACAGTTATTGAATGAAAAGTATAAAACTGTGCTCGTACTCTACTATTATGAACAATATTCTTATAAAGAAATGAGTGAAATATTAAATATACCGATTGGTACAGTGAAATACCGCCTTAATTATGCGAAGAAGCAAATTCGAGAACATTTGGAGGGGTTCGTTTATGACGGAAGATAAGTTTGATCAGAAGATAAAAAGTAGCTTAGCGGGAGAGATGGTTCCTAACGAAGAGCTAATAAACCATACGAAACAGAGCGTGCGAAATGCTCGAAAATTAGAAAAGAGATGGGTTGTTTTCATTCATGCTATTTGGATGATTGTATTAACAGTCACCCTAGAGCAGTTTGTTAGTCATTTGGATCATAAAATATCTGTCATTATAACGATAGTTATTATGATGCACATATACATTCCTATATATGTTGTCATACAGGCATTTTTAAAGAAGGAGTATAAATTACATGATAGGGTTCGCTAATCCATTTGTAGTATTTGAGATAGCTGGGATTACAATGTTTTTGGCTTTTATAGCACTTTTAGTATGTGTAGCATCATGGGTATATACAGATGCGAAAACGCGTGGAATAAGTAAGTGGTGGAGTGTTATAGCGATTATATTGCCATTTTTTATTGGAGTTTTGTTATATATGACACGCAGAAATAGCCGGAAAGTAGAAGGAGAATATACGATGAAGGGTATGAAAAAGCAAAAGGTAACATTAGTTGTTATATTTGCAAGTGCGATGTTTGTATTACTTAGCGGCTTTGCTTTCGTTCAAACGTTAGATGATATGTGGAGAGCTGGTGATATATATTTAGAAAATGAGAAGAAAGGGGAGACAAGTTACGAGGCAAAATTCTCATCATGGGATATTGCTGGGAAAGATATTGAACTGGAGTATGCAAAAGATACAGAAGTAACATTTTCTTATGAAACAGATGCAAAGCGTGGTAACTTATGCTTTAGCTTGTATGAAAGACAAGGAGAAGGGATAAAGGAATTAAAGGAGATTTGTGAATCGAAAAAAGGTACTTTTAAAGCTACATTAAAAGCAAATGAAAAGTATGTATTCAATATAAGTGGTTTAATGGTGAAAGATGGTTTTGTAAAAGTGAATTGGGAAGCAAAATAAAGGGCCCCTGAGAAAGGCCCCTTATTTTATTGGATTGTATAAGTAACAGAAAAACTAACAGGACTATAGTAAACGTAAGGTGCATGAAATTGAACATACATATTTCCATCTGTTTTTGCAGTGAAAATTCGGCCGTAACCATCAGAATAACGCCCAATAAGGTTATGATTTGAGTCATAAACACTGTAACTAGGAGTTTTGCTGTTAGGATGAATTGTTAGTTCTTGTCCTTTTTGAAGGAAAATAGGTTCTTGTTCAGAACTACCTCCAGTTTGCAAAGAATAAAATTTTGTAAAGCTTTGTTCTTGAGCGGCAGCAGCGACTTTTGTTTCAGGAATAAACGCGGTAGCTCCGGTAATTCCTGCTAAAGTTAACGCACCTACTAAAATCATTTTTTTCATAATAGAAAAAGCCTCCTTATTAGTTGTAATCGGTGTTGTTACAGTTAATATTGTATACGATAATGAGTAGGATAAAATATGCTTTTATGCATATATATTTTTTCTCAATAAAAGACCACTGATAAAAATCAGTGGTCTTTTATTGATTAAGCAGCTTTCTGCTCAGTTTGAGTAATAGGTTTTTGAAGCGAGTTATAAACTCCTGTTCCGATAACGTCTAATGCCATTTTCATTCGTTCAGGTGAAATGTTTTCTAATACGTTATCTTGGGGTGTATGGTATACCTTCTCGATATGATAGATTAATGGATTCCAACTATCGACACCCATCCAAATAAATAGAGCAGCAGGAATACCAGCTTCAGCAAACGGTACGTGATCACTGGAGCCAAATTTCCCTTGAAGAACGAGGTCATTATTTAATTGTTTACCTGCTTGCAAGGCAGCATCTGTTACAAAGTTTGTAGAGCCATCAGGTGTCATAGCGTATAAATTCTTTGCTTTATCATAATTTGTTGCAACCATATCAGCATTAAAGACGCCTAAAATACGGTCACGTTCTTTTTGGGATAGACTATTAACGTAATAATCCGAACCAAGTAATCCAGTTTCTTCAGAACCAAAGGTAATAAAGCGAATTTCTTTATCAGTTTCTACATTTTGAAAAGCACGAGCTAGTTCTAATACTAATCCAGTTCCAGAAGCATTATCATTTGCGCCAGGTGCTCCAACAACACTATCATAGTGCGAGCTTACAACGACTGCTTTTTCATTACCTGTACTCTTTTTTGGTTTCTTTTTTGCGATAACATTTAGAGATGTTAATTTAGATTCATGTCTCGCTTTTAGGGAAAGAATTGTTGTCTCTTTTTTAGCGATTTCTTCTTTAAATGCATTTCCTTGCGCATAAGCAAGACCAAAGACAGGGATAGATTGCTTTTTCGTTAGGCGGGGATTGAAGGTTTGTCCATAATTTCCGCGTCCGCCAATTAAACTGTATAAAAGAACACCTTTTGCACCTTTGCTAACAGCATTTTCAACTTGTTTATTATAATCTGTAACTGTCGTTCCTCTTTCAAATAAAACAATTTTACCGTTTACTTCATTTGGAATATCTTCTAATTTTGTCCCACCTTGAACAAAGATAAGGGGAGCTGTAATAGCTTCTGTAGATATTAGTGCATTAGGAGCAGCACCAGCTTGCCAATTACGTTTTGTTGATAGTGGTGATTCAATGAATCCAACGTATTGATCGGGCACCTGAAATGGCTGATATTCTACGTCATAACCCATTGATTTAAGCTGCATACCAATGTAACGAGAAGCCCATTCTTCGGATTTTGTTCCACCGGGTCGAGGCCCAATTGTTTCAGATAAGAAACGAACATGTTCAATGGCGCGGTTTGGATCAATTTGTTTTGTAATAGATGGAGTTTGTGGAACTTCTGAAGTGGAATCCGCTTTTGCTTGCCCAATTGGAGCTAAGCTAACAGCAAGTGATATAGCAAGCAAAGAGCTTACTATTTTTTGTTTCAATGATTTGCTCATTTTTTCCTCTCCTATTCTTCTATTCTCTCTGACTGACAAAAGAAGACGGATAATGACTTTATTTTACCTTTGTGTCTTTTATTTTTCAATATTCTGACATTGAGAAATAAAAACAATATATGCATATTTGCATATTTTTGAGGGAGATATGTATGCTATCATTTTAAACGAAGGTTCGCTTTCTACTCTGAAAGCCCCTACATTGCATGAATCTAGTGTACCCAAACTTTAGATTATGTAGAGGAATGGAACCACTGTAGGGTTTCATTCCTCATGTTTGAATCAGTTGATGGTAATTATGTTTCCGCATTTCATAATTATTATCAGTGATATATGTAAGGCATCCATATGAAAATACGAGGCTGTTCAAAGGTTTTCCGTACTTTTGGGCAGCCTCACCCCGTTAAAAGGACGATACTTTATGTATCGTCCTTTTTGTATAAAAAAACACCCAATCAATTGAGAGATTGATTGGGTGTGAAAAAATTATTAATAATTTTTTTTGCGTTTTTTAGCTAAAATACTTAATAATCCAGCTAGTAGAAGAACGATACCTACTGTTTGTGTAGGATCTTCTTTATGACCTGTATTTGGAAGGTGCTTATCCGTATTTCGATCATCTTGCTGTTTGTTATCTGTTTCATTTGATGTTTCTTCGGAAGTTCCGTTTTTGTGTTTCTCAGATGTTTCATTGCCTTTGTTTTCTTCTTTATTTGGAGGAGTAACTGGCTTGTCATCTCCACCTGACGAAGATTCAATCTTTTTATTTGAAACTGTAATTTGTAGTGGTGTAGCTTGGGCTTTATCAATTGTAAAGTTTATTGGTGATGCATCTAATTGATAGCCTTTAGGAGCCTGTGTTTCTACTAATTGATAATTACCAGGTTTCAAATCATTTACGATTACTTTTCCGTGTTGGTCTGTTTTTAAACCTTCTCGGATGATTTTTCCATCTTGGTCTAAAATATTGAAAATGGCACCTTCAAGTGTTCCATGGTGATCAATATCAACTTTAGTTAACTCAATTGAACCTGTTGTTAAACTATTTAAAGCTGTAACAGAGGTAATCTGAGATTGTCCTTTCGTAATTGTGAAAGGAATTGGTTTAATGTTTAAATCATAGCCAGTTGGAGCTTTCGTTTCAATGAACTGATAATCTCCTGGACGTAAATCAGAAACAGAAATCTTACCATCTTTATCAGTAGTTAAATCAGAATGAACATCCTTACCGTTCATATCTACAATTTTAAAGATAGCCTCTGCAAGAGTAGTACCATCGATGTCATCAACTTTAGTTAATTCAACTGCGCCTTTAGTTAAGCTGTTAGTAGCAGTAACAGAAGCTTTAGCAGTTTGACTCTTTTCAATAGTAAACTTGATAGGATTTTGATTTAAGTCATAATGCTTAGGAGCTTTCGTTTCAATGAACTGATAATCTCCCGGACGTAAATCAGAAACAGAAATCTTCCCATCTTTATCAGTAGTTAAATCAGAACGAACATCCTTGCCGTCCATATCTATAATTTTAAAGATTGCTCCTTCAAGAGTAGTACCATCGATGTCATCAACTTTAGTTAATTCAACTGCGCCTTTAGTTAAGCTATTCGTAGCAGTAACAGAGGCGATTTTTTCTTGGCCTTTTTTAACTGTGAACTTAATAGGTGTTTTGTTTAAGTCATAGTGTTCAGGAGCTTTTGTTTCGATAAACTCATAGTCTCCTGGCGGTAATTCATCCACAACTAAACGGCCGTTTTTATCAGTAGTTAAATCGGTACGAACATCGTGTCCATCCTTATTAACAATTTTAAATACTGCACCTTCAAGTGTTGTGTTTTGCTTGGCATCATCAACTTTAATTAACTCAACACTACCTTTCGTTAAGCTATTAATAGCTGTAACGAAGACATGCTTTGTTTGACTTCTTTCGATTGTGAACTTAATTGGTTCTTCATTTAAGTCGTAATGTTTAGGAGCTTTTGTTTCAATAAATTGATAGTCTCCTGGTTGTAAGTCTTTAGCGATGATTTTTCCATCTTTATTGGTAACTAAATTCGTACGAATGTCGTTACCGTTCAGATCAGTAATTTTAAATACCGCACCTTCTAGCATTTCTTTCTTATCTATAGAGTCAACTTTCGTTAATTCCACGCCACCTTTTGTTAGGCCATTCTTAGCAGTAACAGAAGCGTGAGTTAGTTGACTTTTTTCGATAGTGAAGCTAATAGGTGTTTTATTTAAATCGTAATGCTTAGGAGCTTTCATTTCAATGAATTGATAGTCTCCTGGGCGTAAGTTCGTAGCAGTAATCTTACCATCTTTATCAGTAGTTAAATCAGTGCGAACAATTTTACCTTTCGCATCGATGATGTTAAACACTGCATCAGAAAGTTTTGTATCTGGATTTATATCATCCACTTTTATTAATTCTACAGCACCCTCAGTTAAGCTATTTGTAGTAGTAACTTGGAGCTTTTCTTTTTGGCTTTTCTTAATTGTAAACTTAATAGGTGTACTATCTAATTTATAGTGTTCAGGAGCTTTCGTTTCAACAAACTGATAGTCCCCAGGACGTAAATCAGAAACAGAAATTTTTCCATGTACATCTGTTGTAAGCTCAGTGCGAATGTCATTACCATTCATATCAGTAATTTTAAATATCGCATCTTTAAGAGCGGTACCATCAACATCATCCACTTTAGAAAGCTCCACAGTGCCTTTCGTTAAGCTATTTGTAGCTGTAACAGAGACAGGCTCAGCTTGGCTCTGTGTGATTGTGAATGGAATTGGCTCTTTGTTTAAATTGTAGTGTTTCGGAGCCGTTGTCTCGATGAATTGATAATCACCAGGACGTAGGTCAGAAACGCTAATTTTACCTTGTTGATTCGTAACAAGATCTTTGCGAATTACAGTACCATTCATATCTGCAATTTTAAATACTGCGCCTTCAAGAGTAGTGCCATCAACGTCATCTACTTTAGAAAGTTCCACGCCGCCTTTTGTTAAACTATTTTTCATAGTAACGGTAGCGATATCTTTTTGGCTTTTTTCAATTGTAAATATAATTGGTTTTTTGTCTAAATCATAGTGTTCAGGAGCCGTTGTTTCAACGAATTGATACGTACCAGGACGTAAGTTTTCGACAACGATTTTACCTTCACTGTTTGTTTTTAAATCTGTTTTAAGTACCTTGCCATTTTGATCTAGTAAATTAAATACCGCATCGGCAAGTTTTGTTTGATCGTTTAAATCATCAACTTTAAGTAATTCGATACTACCTTGTTTTAAGCTATTTGTAGCAGTTAAAGAAATAGATTTCTTCTGTCCTTTTTCAATAGTGAATTTGATTGGTGTTTCATCTAAAACATAATCCTTAGGAGCTTTCGTTTCGATGAATTGGTAATCACCAGGACGTAGGTCGTTAATTTCGATTAGTCCTTGTTCATTTGTAACAAGGTCTTTATGAACTACATCACCGTTCATATTAACAATTTTAAATACTGCATCTTTAAGAACAGTGGCATCAACATCATCTACTTTAGAAAGTTTAACAGCACCCTTTGTTAAAGCATTTGTAGCAGTGACATGAAGAGCTTCAGTTTGGCTCTTTTTAATTGTAAATACGATAGGTTTTTTATCTAAAACGTAATGTTCAGGAGCAATTGTTTCAACGAATTGATACGTACCAGGACGTAGATTTTCAACAACAATTTTACCTTCATCATTTGTTTTTAAGCCTTCTTCAACTAGCTCTCCGTCTGCATCTAATAAATTAAATACGGCGTTAGCAAGTTTTGTATTTATATCAATATCGTCAATCTTTGTTAGTTCAACGCTACCTTTTTTCAAAGCATTTTTACCTGTAACATTGATCTCTTTCGTTTGACTTCTTTCAATTGTAAACGGAATTTGTGTTTCTTCTAATACATAGTGCTCAGGAGCTTTTGTTTCAATGAACTGATAGTCTCCAGGGCGTAAATCAGAAACAGAAATTTTTCCGTTTTTATCTGTAACAAGATTCGTATGAACTTCCTTACCGTTCATATCAACAATCTTAAAGATTGCACCTTCGAGCATCGTACGATCGATGTCATCGATTTTTGTTAATGTTACTGCACCTTTCTTTAAACTGTTAGTAGCAGTAACAGTAATATTCTCTTTTTGACTTTTTTCGATAGTGAACGGAATAGGCTCTTTGCTTAAGGTATAGTCTTTTGGAGCTTTTACTTCAACAAATTGATAGTCTCCAGGACGTAAATCAGAAGCAGTAATTTTACCGTTTTTATCAGTCGTTAAACCTTTGCGAATTACCTTTTTAGTATCATGAGCGTCAACGATTATAAATTCTGCACCTTCAAGAGTAGTGCCATCAACATCATCAATTTTTGTTAAAGTGACGCCACCTGTAAGTAAACTGTTTTTTACAGTAACAGGGATAGGAAGATCTTCCTTACTACCTTTTTTAATTGTGAACTTAATAGGTGTTTGATCTAATTTATAATGTTCAGGAGCTTTCACTTCAATAAATTGATAATCGCCTGGTGCTAAATCAGGGATGACTAATACTCCGTGTGCATCTGTTATTAAATCTTTCATAATTTCTTTGCCAGTTGCGTCTTGTAATGTGAATACAGCGCCAGCAAGAGCTTTCGCGCTCTCCACGTCATCTTCTTTAATTAATTTGACCTTTCCTTTCGTCAAACTATTTTTGAAAGTAATAGGGATGAGTTTTTGTTGACTCTTTTCAATTATAAATTCAATTGGTTCTTCATTTACATCGTAATAAGTTGGAGCCTTTGTTTCGATAAGCTTATAGTTACCAGGACGTAAGTCTTGTACTACTAATTTACCGTCTTTATCAGTAGTAAGTTCCGTACGAACATCCTCACCTTTGTCATTAACAATTTTAAATACTGCACCTTCAAGGGTTTCCTTAGCATTTACAGAATCAACTTTTGTTAATTCAATACCACCTTTTGTTAAGCTGTTAGTAGCTGTAACGTTAATAGCAGTCGCTTGGCTCTCCTTAATTGTAAATTCAATCGGTGTTTTATTTAAGGCATAATGCTCAGGAGCTTTCATTTCGATAAATTTATAGTTACCTGGACGTAAACCAGTAGCAATAATTTTACCTTCCTGATTCGTAACTAATTCTGTACGGACATCTTCATTTTTATTATTAACGATTTTGAATACGGCACCTATAAGTGCAGTGCCATCAGTATCATCGAGTTTTGTTAGTTCAACATCGCCTGGTAGTAGACCATTTTCAGCTGTAATAACAATCGGTGTTTTTTGACCTTTCTCAATTGTAAATTCAATTGGTGTTGATCGCAGTTCATAATGTTCAGGAGCTTTTGTTTCAATAAATTTGTATTTGCCTGGACGTAAGTCAGAAGCTTTAACAGTTCCGTTTGTATCGGTAGTTAATTCTGTACGAACGTCTTCGTTCTTATCATTCACGATTTTGAACATAGCTCCAGCAAGAGGAGTCTTTTTATCAAATTCGTCGACTTTTAATAGCTCAACAGCACCTGTAGTTAAACTGTTTTTTGCAGTAATTGAGATAATGCTTGTTTGACTTTTCTCGATTGTAAACGGAATTGGTTCTTTATTTAAGTCATAGTATTTAGGTGGTGTTGTCTCAATAAATTGATAATCACCAGGATCTAAATCTTTAACGGTCAAAGTTCCATCTTTTTCTGTTTTTAAGTTTGTACAGACATCTTCATTTTTGTCGTTAACAATTTTGAATACCGCACCTTCAAGGGTAGTGCCATCAGTATCATCCACTTTTGTTAACGTAATGCCACCTTTAATTAAAGCGTTTTTTGCTGTAACAGAAGCGACTGTAGTTTGGCTTTTTTCTATTTCAAATAGAATAGGCGTTTTGTCTAATTCATAATGCTCAGGAGCTTTTGTTTCGACAAATTGGTATTTACCCGGACGTAAATCTTTTGCTTCTATTTGTCCATGTTCATTTGTTGTTAATTTCTCATATCCAGGAATATTTTTTCCGTTGCGATCTTGAACAGTAAACTCTGCCCCTGCTAAAGTTTTATTATAATTATCCACTTTTGTTAAAAGAGCAGATCCTTTAGTTAAACTATTTGTCGCAGTTAGATTTACTACTGTTGTTTGATCTATAGAGATAGTAAACGGAATAAGTTTGCTATCTAATTGATAATGCTCAGGAGCCTTCGTTTCTTGTAAGTAGTAAGTTCCTGGTTTTAGTTTATCTATAATAATTTGTCCGTTATTATTTGTTGTTAATTCTTTGTGTTCTGGAATTACTTTTTTATCTTTATCCAGTAGTGTGAAAATAGCGCCTTGTAGTGTTGCATTTTTGTTCAGGTCATCAGATTTTGTTAAAACTACTTTCCCGACAAATTTCTTATTTGCAAGTTTATATGTTGTAGTCTCTTGTGTACCAAGTTCAACAATTTTCCCTTGTTTTAAATCCCAGCTAATTACATAGCCTTCAGGAGCCTTTGTTTCTTTTAATAAATATTTATCGCGTTTTAAATTATTAAATTTAGCGATACCGTCTTTGTCTGTTGTAATTTTACGGATAACAGTTTTACCTGTACGATCGTATAAAGTAAATTCTGCCCCAGCTAATAGTATGTTCTTATTGTCGTTATCTACCTTTATAATTTCAAGGTTTCCACGACCTTTGGTAGCAGATCCTCCGCCTGAACCAGAAGACATTCTCACTTCAATTGTTTCAGTAGTTTCTGTGTTTTTAACTGTCAACTTGTTGCCTGTGATTTTCGCTTTATTACTTACTTTTTCTTTATCGTCTGCATTAATAAGTGAGCGATATTCTAAAATATAAGCTCGATCAATTTTTTTCAAGAAGGCAATTTCGAAATGTTGCTTTCCGGTATTATTGTCTGTTGTTATTTTGAGTTTATAGTCTGTTCCTTCTTTTAATTCGTTTACTGTATCTTTTGTTAAATTTCCATATGGATCAACAGTTGTAGGATATAAGTGGAATGAATCTTCCACAATTACCTGATTTTCGGTTGGGTCATCTGTTACAACCGCATCTGCAATGGTTGATTGGCTTTCGTTAATTGCGATACTCCAATTAATATAGTTGTCGTCTTGCACAGCTTTTTTAGTAACGAAGCTGCCACCTTTATTTACTTGAGTGTCACCTGTAAGGGTGTTAACAATTTTAGAGCCATCTTTTAAATCTGCCTCGTTTTTGTAAGTGCCTTGGATAAGTTCACCATCAAGGCTTGTTTTAAAGATAATATAGTAAGGTGAATTAATTGATTGTTTGAAATGAACCTTTAGGGTGTTTTTATTTTTCTCTGTAGGTTCTTCAAGTTCATATTTCTCAGTTGGTACAGCATTACCAGGTTGTGCATTATCAGGATTTCCATTTAAAATCATATCGCGTACTTCAATGGATCCAGGAACTAATTTTTGTTTATCTTGTATTACGTCTATAACAGAAGGATCTTTAATCTCAACATTATTATAGTTAAAGCCTATTATCCAAGTAATTTCCTTCGTTTGGGCGTTATAAGAACCGTACTTATAACCATTTGCCTTTGTGAAAGTATCAGGATCGAAATTAGCTTCAACTTTATTTGATTGTGGCTTAGAATCCGTATCTATCCAAGATAGGTTACCTGTATTTTTAAATGAAGTTTTACCACTTTCTAGCTTTGTATAATCAAAGTCTGTCGTATATTTTACAACTAATGTCTTTGTCATATTAGACTGATATGTACCTATAAGAGTAATTTTGAAGCCTTTATCTGTTGCATCTAAAACATAGTCAGTCCCAGCTTGAAGGGTATAATTTCCATCTTTAATTTCTAGTTTTTTATCTTTTAATTGTAATCCACCATGATCAAAGGTGTCCGTAATGATCGCGTTGTTTAATGGATAGTTGTTATTATTTACTATAATTGTCCAAGTTGTTGTTTTGTCTTTATAATTTGTTTCAGCTTTATTATTAGATTTAATAATATTTTGCTGCTTGAAGCTAGCTTCATTTTCTTTACTTGAATCATTATCAGCTGTAACTTTATTTTTTACTTTTCCATCTTCTATAACTTTATTAGTTGGCTTGGTTTTATAGGTAATCACATAAGCACTATTAATATCATCGTTAAACTGTAAATCGAATCCATTCTTCTTGTTATTTACAGTGTAATTATTCACAGTGTCACCTGTTACAAGCGTTCCCTTTTCATTATATGAAGCGTTTTTCACAACAATAGAATTTGCATCTAGTTCGTGTGTATCGTCAAAAATATCTTTTAAAATCGCGTCTGCTTTTTTGATCTCTCTTTGATCACCATTGTAAGTAATTGTCCACTCAATTGTTTGCGTCTTTGGATCATATTTACTTGTTTTATTTAAGTGTGTACCACGAGAAACCGTTACAGTAGAGCTTGCGTTTTGTTGCTTTTGATTATCACTCGTTATCGTAACGTTATTTCGAAAACTTTTAATATTTTCATCAGTAATTTTTGTGGCATATTCGATTTGATATGCTTTATTGATAGAATCTTTAAAAGCAATCTCCAATTTTGAGCCATCTGATGAAATAATATTGTAATCTGTTGGCTCAGCTTCTGCACCACGCATTACATTTCCATTAACATCAACTTCTAAATAATAAACTTTAATAGAATCTTTATTTAAGCTTGTACCCTGTGGGATGTTATCTTTAAAAACAGCATTTTTAAGGGTTTCTTTCGTTTTGTTCATCTCTACTTTCCAATTAATTTCATTTGTATTAATTGGTCTATCAGGTACCCCTTTTTTATTCGTAGCTGTTTGCACATTAGGCTTAAAGTCAACTGTAATAGAAACATCCTTATCTTTAATTGGGAAAGGAATTTCTTGTGTTGTTGTACCTTTAATTTCAGCTTTATTAAATTCTGTCTTTAATTGTAGGTTACCAGCAACATCTGGATGCTCTTCAACATAATCGTTGAATGTCATCGTGACTTTTCCGTCTTTTGTAACAGTAAAATTACCAATTTGATTGTTTTCACTATCATATAAAGGACTGTTAATTGTATTGTAAATCTTAAAATGTTTAGGAAGATCAAAAATATAGTAATCTCCGCTTTTCACATTCATTGATTTTAAAAGCTCCCATGTAAACTCAATATTGGCAGGGGAATCTGTGCTTGGACGGTTATCCTCTGTAAATGGTTTTCCGTCTTTATCCGTCAACTTTACACCGGTTAAAATGTTTGTTGTTATTTGCTTTGGACCTGAATTTGTATTCTCAACAGGGCTGCTTGCTAGCTTATGTTCTGGATTGCCAGTAGCAATTTTAGCTGCTGGGTTTTGTTCCGGATTATCGGTAACAGGTTTAGTTGCTGGGTTTTGTTCCAGATTATCGGTAACAGGTTTAGTTGCTGGGTTCTGTTCCGGATTATCGGTAACAGGTTTAGTTGCTGGGTTTTGTTCCGGATTGTCAGTAACAGGTTTAGCTACTGGATCTTGCACTTGTTTATTAGTATCCTGTTTGGTGCCATCTTCTTTAGAGTCTTCTACCTGAACAGGAACTGATATAGGTTGAACGATTGTTCCTAAAGGAAAAGCGATTTGAACTGATTTTTCTCCAGTTTTTAAAGTTGAGTTAAACACGGTATCAACTTTAATTTTTCCTTTAGCGTCTTTCAAATTTTCTACTTGATCATTAAATATTAATTTTAATTTATTATCTTTAGCTGTTATAAAATATTGACCAATATTTTTTTGATCTGTTACTAAATCCCCTTGCAAATCTTTAGATACTTTTAATGCAAGTGGTATTTGAACTACTGCTGTATCATTTGCATGTGCAACTTGTTGATCCTTTATTGACCAAGCGTATTCTACTTGAATGGTTGATCCTATCTTTATTAAGTTGTTAGGATTTTTTGCTTCGTCAATAATATGATTCGTTGCATCTTTCATTTCAACAGTGTCAAATAAGGAATCTCCTGTTAACGTTTCCGCTTTTACTTGATTGTATGGAAAACTAGCAAGCTGCGAAAATAGTACGAATACAATTAAACATACATTGAAAAGTTTTTTCATTTTTCCTCCTCTGAACATTCATTTGTCCATTGGGGACTTATTCCACATGAACAAATGGAATATTAAAAGTATTTGTTATAAGCTATTTGTTTTTGCTATCCCTCCGTTTCTATACGCGTTCTCAGACAAACTGGATTATGTTCAAAGTAATATTATTTAACGTAAAACAAAATGTATATTTACACAGTTATTTGGAAATATACACAATTCGACAAAAAATGTCGAAAAAAATACTGATATAAAGAATGATATCAGACCTTTATATGTGAGATAGTTTTCATGTATATCTAGTAAAAAAGAATGGTTATAAAGGTAAGTTTTACGATACATACTAACCAAGGTAGTGTATCCCCTTGTGAAGGCTTATTTTTGCCTTAAAGTTATGTGGAAATAAAAATCTAGATAGGGTTGTTTTTGGTCAGAATGAAGACAATATGTACTTTGAAAATAGCCATCTATTTTGTCTAAAGAGAGTTGTACGATTAGTGGACCGAAGTTGAAAGACGATAGTTTCTTACATTGTTAGAGGGATATAAGGATTACAGAATATTCGACTAACCCGTTACTACGGTCATTTTTGAGACTGTTTAAACAATAAAAAAGAAGGTGTTTTCCTCCTTAGCTACAATATCTTTTTAGTAAAGATAAGCTTAAGTAACCTCCGCTAAAGATTATATACTTAAATGATAAAGAGTTCAACAATAGTTCACATATTTTCCCAAAATTAAAAAACGGCTGTTTTATGTGGAATAAATCTACAAAACAGCCGTTTTTTTATATTAGATTTCTGTTAAGATTATTGGTTCGCCGCGTGTTACGACAACGGTATGTTCACATTGTGCAACAAGACTTTTATCAGGTGTAATGAATGTCCAACCGTCGTCACCACGCTCAATAATATGATCAGCTTTCATAGATATGAACGGTTCTACAGCGATAACAAGACCGTCTTTTAGAAGCGTGTTATCCATTGGATCATAGTAGCTTAAAATGTGATTTGGTGCTTCATGTAAGCTAAGACCAATGCCGTGACCAGTTAAGTTTTGAATAACATTGTATCCACTTTTATGTGCGAAGTTTGAAACAGCACGACCAATTTGATTTTGTTTTGAGCCAGCTTTAACCTTTTTCATTGCTGCCCAAAATGCATCAACCGCTGCTTGGCAAAGCTTTTCTTTTGCCTCGTCTTCTCCAAGTACAAATGAAATACCTGTATCAGCATAATAGCCATCAAGTGCAGCAGATACATCGACGTTTACTAAATCGCCTTCTTTTAATACACGATCTCCTGGAATACCATGAGCAACTTCTTCATTTACACTAATGCAAGTTACACCTGGAAAATCATATTCTTTTTCAGGTGCAGAAATAGCACCATGCTCATCTAATACTTTTTTACCGATCAAATCAAGCTCTTTCGTTGTCATACCTGGCTTCGCTTGTTTTTTCATTTCTTCACGTGCAAGCGCAACGATGCGGCCGATTTTTCGTAAGCCTTCTAAATCTTGTTCATTACGAATAATCATGAAAACCACTGTCCTTCCTCGAATATATATCTTATCCGATTGTATCATGTTTATTTTCGTCCTGCTACTTGCTTGCGGTATGCGGGCTGATTCCTCTCACAAGGAATATATGACAATTGTCATATCGATGTCATGACGTATCATACTGTTTCCTAAGTTTTCCAGGTAATACAATGTAAATATAAGAAACAGTGGGGGTGGAGAGATGGAAAAGATTATTGAAGTAAATGGTGTTTCTAAAACATTTAAACATAAAAACGCAGTAAATAACGTTTCATTTCACGTGGATAAAGGAGAAATAGTAGCATTACTTGGACCAAATGGTGCGGGGAAGACGACGATAATTTCGATGATGCTTGGATTAAAAGATCCTACAGAAGGTACGGTTTCTATATTTGGAAAGAGTCCAAAGCAGAGAGGCGTTCGTAATAATCTTGGGGCAATGTTACAAGAAGTAAGTGTGATTGATAGCATTACAGTGGAAGAGGCAATAGAGCTATTCCGCAGTTATTATAAGAATCCTGTAGCGAAAGAAACGTTACTGCAGTTATCAAATTTAGAATCAGAGCGAAAGCAAAGATGTGAGAAATTATCAGGTGGGCAAAAAAGAAGGTTAAACTTTGCGCTTGCACTTGCGGGAAATCCGGATTTGTTATTTTTAGATGAGCCGACAGTCGGAATGGATATTACGTCTCGAAGAACGTTTTGGGAAACGATTCGAAAGTTAGCAAGTGAAGGGAAAACGATTATTTTAACGACGCATTATTTAGAAGAAGCAGATGCTTTAGCAAATCGTATCTTATTATTTGCGAACGGAAAGATTATCGCAGATGGTACACCAGACGAAATGAAAGCAACGATTTCGAGAAAAACAATCACATTTTATTCGAAGGAAAGCATTCCTACAAAATTACTAAAGGAATTACCAAATGTAACAGAAGTAAAGTCAAACGAAGGACGCTTCATTTTAACAACGGAGGATACGGATGCAACTTTAAAAGCCATTTATCAAAGGAGTTTACCTGTAACAGATGTTTCAGTTGAACGTGGAAGCCTTGATGAGGCATTTGAACAGTTTGTCGCAAATCAGAAGGGGGAAATCGCATGAGAGCGTTATGGATGCAATGCAAAATAGAAATTTTACGTACATTCCGCAATAAATTATTTATTTTTTTCTCATTATTAATGCCTGTTATGTTTTACTACATTTTTACAAATGTTGTTCAAGTACCACAAAACGGAGATGCGTGGAAGGCACACTATTTAATTTCGATGGCAACTTTCAGCATTGTAGGGACTGCACTCTTTAGTTTCGGTGTGAGACTTTCTCAGGAAAGAGGGCAAGGGTGGACACATCTTCTAAAAATTACACCGCTTCCAGAGGGAGCATATTTAACAGCAAAAATTATCGCTCAAACAGTAGTAAATGCTTTTTCAATATTAGTTATCTTTATTGCAGGGATACTAATTAATCATGTTGAGTTAACGGTAGGGCAATGGATTGGTGCGGGGCTATGGTTATTGTTAGGGGTAACACCATTTTTAGCATTAGGAACAGTAATAGGTTCCATTAAGAAGGCGGACGCAGCTGCTGGCTTAGCAAATATTTTAAATATGAGTTTAGCTATAGTTGGCGGGTTATGGATGCCGATTGAAGTATTCCCCAAAATATTAAGAACGATTGGTGAGTGGACACCGACATACCATTTCGGAAGTGGTGCGTGGGATATTGTAGCTGGAAAATCAATTGGATGGGAAAATATCGCGGTATTAGGAGGTTATTTCCTTATATTTGTTGTAGTATCAATATATATAAGAAAAAGACAGGAAGCGGTATAAATGATAGAGAAAAAGAGGATTGAGGTTTTTCCGAAACATATGGGGTTCTTTCCGTATATGTGGTTTGTTTATCTATTATTTCCAATTTATCACTTAGCGCAGGCATCAGGATGGAAGCTTGTAATAGGAAGCGGTATGTTGATAATTTTTATCGTCACATACCGTCAGCTTTATTTTGTTCAGAGAACGTTTGTTTTTTGGGCTTGTATTCAAATGGTACTCATCTTTTTATTTGCTTTATTTTATAATCCTTTTATGATATTTTTTGGCTTTTTCACAGCAAGTGCGATGGGATTTGCGCCAAATAAGAAAGTATTTCGAGTGCTGTTATGTTCGTTAGTTATAATGCTTGGAGCATTTTTATTTGTAAATATGAATCAACTAACAACTACAAGTTTAGTAAATATCGTTCCGATGTTTATTTTAATGCTTCTTACGCCATTTGGTATGCGCAATTTTAAGCAGAAAAAGATGTTAAAGAACCAACTGAATGAAGCAAACGAGCAAATTAAAGACTTAGTAAAGCGTGAAGAACGGCAGCGGATTGCGAGAGATCTTCATGACACATTAGGGCATACGTTATCTCTTATTACTTTGAAAAGCCAGCTTGTAGAGAAGTTAATTGTGAAAAATCCAGAGCGTGCAAGTGTGGAAGCGAAGGAAATTACACAAACGTCTCGTACAGCCTTAAAGCAGCTGAGAGAATTAATTTCTGATATGCGTATGATTACGGTAGAAGAAGAGCTAGAGCAAATAAAGGCAATCTTACAAGTAGCTAATATTGAATTAGAAGTGAGGCAAGAAGCAAGCTCGAGCTCGTTATCACCAATTGAACAAAATATTGTTGGGATGTGTTTACGTGAGGCCGTTACAAATGTTGTAAAACATAGTAAGGCAAAGCGGTGTGCAGTTTCTGTATTAGAATCGCAAGGTGAGCTGATTTTGAAAGTAGAAGATAACGGAATTGGTTTAACAGATCAAAATCATGATGGAAATGGTATCCGCGGCATGAAAGAACGAATTGCTCTTATTGATGGATTTGTTGAACTAGGTACAATCAATCCAGGGACGTTGTTAACAGTAAAAGTTCCAGTTGTTATTAGAACAGGAAAAGATGAGGTGAGGGCATGATTCGAATTATTATTGCAGAAGATCAACGGATGCTTCGTGGTGCATTAGGTGCCTTACTTGATCTAGAAGATGATATCGAAGTAATTGGGCAAGCGGCAAACGGGGAAGAGGCGCTAAAATTAATTGAATCGTTAAAACCGGATATCAGTATTATGGATATTGAAATGCCAATTCAAAGTGGATTAGATGTTGCTGAAGCGTTAAAGAAAGAAAAATCACCATGTAAAGTTATGATTTTAACAACATTTGCACGGCCAGGATATTTTGAAAGAGCAATGAAAGCTGGCGTGCACGGCTATTTATTAAAAGATAGCCCAAGTGAAGATTTAGCAGCAGCAATTCGTAATGTAATGAAGGGGAAACGAGAGGTCTCCCAAGAGTTAATGTTCGGTCTATGGCAGGAGCAAAATCCGTTGTCAGATCGCGAAAAGGAAGTATTGTTGCTTGCGAAAGAAGGAAAGACGGCAAACGAAATTGCGAAGGCACTTTATCTTTCACCGGGTACAGTACGTAATTATATTTCTGAAGTATTAACGAAGCTCGATGCGAAAAATAGAATTGAGGCAATTACAATTGCGGAAGAAAAGGGTTGGATATAAGAAGAAGTTTACCTAAGAGGAGTAAACTTCTTCTTCTTTGTTATTGTACTTCTATTACCTTATTTACTTTTTGTAACGACTTGTAACCATGTGCTTCAAATGCCTTTGCAAATTCATTTGATACGGCAGTGCCATATAAATCTTTTGCAGCTTGTACGATGTGAGATTGAAGTGATTCAAAGTCTTCAGCGGAAGTTGCATAATTTTGCAATGCACGCATAACAACTTTGCTTACTTTTTCATTGCCTTGTTTTTGAACAGCAACACCGTTATATGTTTTACCTTCAGCTAATTGATATAATACGTGACTGATAATACCAGAATTCACGTGTGATTCTTGATTATTACCATCATTATAGAAATCTTTTAAATTTGTATATAATTTATGACCGCCGTCACCAATTTCCCTTGGGATATCACGAATTGTTAGGCCACCTAATGTATCGCCCATAATCCAGTTTCCTTTATCTTTCTTTACGTAATATTCGATTTGTGTACCCCAGAAATCCGCTAATCCCTCGTTTAGTGCAGATGTTTCAGCGCTTGGATATCTCACGACTTTATTTTTCGTCGTGCCACTGAATACAGCATGTCCAAATTCATGAGCTGTTACATCAAGAGCTGATGTTAGTTTGCCGTCTAAACCATCACCAAATACCATTTGGTTCCAAGCGGGATGCCAAAACGCATTTACATAGTCTTCTTTTATACCATCACTAACTTCAGTAGAATCAAAACCGTGTACACTAGCAACAACTTTTGAATCTTTATTATCGTAACTTTTTAGATTATGTTCTTTCTTAAAGTAATCATAAATATCACTCATGTTCTTCATAGCGCCCGCGGCTTCTTTATCTGCAAAATTAGGAGTGCTACTTGAAATTAGTGTCCCTGGATAACCAGCTTGACTATATCCCCCGAGGGAATCGGCGTAGTTTGCATTATAAATATAAATACCATTTCCGCGTGATAAATCCGCTAAATAAAATTTCCCATCAGTTCCTTTGGCAATATTGAAAGAGATGTTTTCTTGAAGTGCATTTTTCCCAGTTCCTTGCTCACTTGCAGTGGATAATCTAGGTGATGTTACTTGATTTATAGTCTTATTCTCTTTGTTTTTAATGAATTTTTCTTGGAAAAGTACTTCACCAGTTTTTAGATCAACGATAGCATTGCCATTTATAATTTGTTCATTGTTTTCATAAGTAAATGTAATAACAGTTGCGAATGTATAATAGCCATCTTTTTTCTTATAAACAACGGTTTCGCTAGAGAATTCTGTCTCAACCGCATCACTTGGAATTTGAACTATATCGCGTAATTTAGATTTCACTTCATTTTTCGACAAAAAATTTGTTATAGTAAGATTAGGTTGTTGATTTAAATTTTGAACAACTTTACCACTAACAGTTGTGATCACTCCATTTTTATCTACTTTTACAATGAGATCTTGGCCATATACTTTATAGTTTTTATATGTTTGTGCAAGGCGAACTTCGGTTTGATTTTCTTTGGTTTCTTTATTTGTAGGTTGGAAATCTACATTTTTTTCAGTAGTGACTTGTTCTTGTTGAGCTTTAGCCCCATCTACCTCACCTTTTAAATACTTTTTAGCAATATTTTCTTTCGTATCATTTTGAGGTTGTGTTAATTTCCCGATTGTTAAACCAGGCTGAGCAATTTCAACTTTGACTGCACTTTTGTCTAATTCTTGAGCATGAATAGCTTCTGTTGATAAAGGGTAAAGAAGACCGAATGTAACGAAAGCACTGGCAAGTTTTCTATAATTCATCTATAACACTCCTAATCTATTATTGTATGTGAGATGAATTGTATGAAAAATTTGCCGAATTTTATATATATTATGCATTATTTCATATCAAAAATTGTCGAATGCACATTATTGTAGTGGTATGACAACTTAAAAAATTAGATTGTTATAATGGGATGGTGAGTAAGTATGCAAGCAGAGAAATTAGGAAGTGAAATTAAAAAAATTAGAGTGTTAAGAGGACTAACACAAAAACAGTTATCCGAGAACATATGTCATCAATCGGAAGTAAGCAGAATTGAATCGGGTGCAGTATACCCAAGTATGGATATATTGCAAGGTATTGCAGCGAAATTACAAATTCCCATTATTCATTTTTATGAGGTACTCATTTATTCGGATATTGAAAGAAAAAAACAGTTTAAAGATCAAGTCATTATGCTTTGTAAGCAAAAAAGATATAAAGAAATTTATAATAAAGTATGGAATGAGCTGAAAAAGGAAGAATATCATCCTGAATTCCAGCAATTTCTTCAATGGCAATATTATGTAGCTGCTTACGTGTTGAAAAAAGTCGATTACGAATATTGTATTTTAGAATTAAAGAAATTGCTCAATCAACAATTGACAGGAATTGATGTATATCAGAATCTTTATATTGAAAACGCAATTGCAAACATTTATGCTGAAAATGGCTATTTGAAGAAGGGTATTGATTTATTTGAACAAATATTAAAACAATTAGAGGCATTGCATGATAATGAAGAATTTGACGTGAAGGTAAGGTATAATCATGCAAAAGCATTATACTTAGATAGTCGATATGAAGAATCACTTTATCAAGTAAATAAAGCGATTGAAATATCATGCCGAATTAATAGTATGGCATTAATTGGACAGCTATATTATCAAAGAGGTGAATGCCTAAGGAAGTTGGAGTATGAAGAGGCAGAGATTGAAGATGCATATAAGAAGGCAAGTTTCTTTTTTGATATATTAGAAATGCATGCATATAAAGAAGCGCTCGTAAATAAAATCAGCAGATAAACAACCTAAAAAGTGGATATGCATAATTGCATACAATGTGAATAAATTTTCATGATATATTAAAAGTAAAAAATGTGGGTGATGGAATATGAAAAAATTACTTATTGGTAGTTTATTAACGTTAGCAATGGCATGGGGTATTTCATTAGGTGATACAACATTAGAGAAAAGTCAAATAATTTCTCATAATGATCAAGAGGTACAAGTAGCTGCAGATTTACCTTTTGAGTTTTAAAAAACAACCGCCTTATTTAGACGGTTGTTTTTTTATGGAGTAACATCCAAACGTCTTTACTAGAAACAGGTTTGCTAATAAAGAATCCTTGAATGTGATCACAATTTTGTCTATGTAAAAATTCCCATTCTTCTTCCGTTTCTACACCTTCTGCAATCACTTCTAAATTTAGTTCTTTTGATAGTGTAATAATGGAAGAGACAATTGCTTCTTCTAAAGGACTATTTGTAATTCCACAAATAAACTCTCGAGCAATTTTTAATGTGTTGATTGGATATTTTGTTAAATAAGCTAAAGAACTATAACCAGTTCCAAAGTCATCGATTGAAATTTGAATGCCGAGATTTTGAAGCTGTTCTAGTTTTGCAACTACAGATTGATTTTGATTAATTGCGATGCTTTCCGTAATTTCAATATCTAGTGCTTCTGGTTTCAGTTCTGTTTCTTCTAACACCTTTGAAATAGTTGGGATTAAATCAGCATGGTTAAATTGAACAACAGATAAATTCACACCAACTTTTAAGTGAGAAAAACCTTGATTATGCCATCTTTTTGCCTCTAAACAGGCAGTACGTAAAATCCAATTACCAAGTTCAATAATAAAACCAGTTTCCTCTGCTAGAGGAATAAATTGGGCAGGAGATACGATACCGAGTTTTGGATGCTTCCAACGTATTAATGCTTCAAAACCGATAATTTCTTTTGTTTTTGTGCTTACTTGTGGTTGGTATTCAAGGAAAAATTCATTTTGTTGTAATGCTTTTGAAAGTTCACCTTCTAAGAATTGAATTTCATTTTGAGCGATACTCATTTCTTTTGAGAAGAAAACAAATCTGTTTTTTCCATTTGCCTTCGCACGGTACATAGCCATATCAGCATTTTTCATTAACTCATTTACATCAGTTCCATAATCAGGATACATCGCAATTCCGATACTCGGTGTAATAGAGAGTTCTTCGCCTTGAATGAAGAATGGTTTGTTTAAAATAGTTAAAATCTGTTCAGCTATAAAAATTGCACTTTTTTCTGAGTACATTTCTGGTAATAGAATGGTAAACTCATCTCCACCTTGGCGAGCGACGACATCTTTTGAACGCAAGCAACCGCGTAGTCTGTTTGCTACTTCAATTAATAATAAATCTCCGACGTCATGACCAAGTCTATCGTTAATTTTTTTAAATCGATCTAAATCAAGGAACATGACGGCGACATCATTTGCGTTAGTTTGGGCTGTATTCAAAATGGCTTTTAAATCTTTTTCGAACTTTCGGCGATTTGGTAATCCAGTAAGTGCATCGTGAAAGGCTAAATGTTCTACTTGTTTTTGTTTTTCATATAAAGTGGTAATATCACGCGCTATCCCAAACATTCCGACCACTTCTTTGTTTATAAAAGTAGGGATAAGTGTAATATGGAGATAATAATAATAGCCTTCTTGTTCTTTTGTACGAACTTCTAACGTTTGTGGCTTACCTTCCTTTGTAATTTGTAAAGCCTTCTTAAGTAGTTCGTGGTCTTTTGAATCAATGAAGTGTACCAGAGAATAGCTTGCCACTTCGCAATAATAGGCAGTAAATAAGCTTTCGCATGCCTTATTAGATTGTTGAAAAATGCCATTCATATTTAAAGAGAAAACGGCATCGGGATGATCTTCGAATAAAGATTTATAGCGTTGTTCACTTTTTGATAATGCAAATGCACCTTCTTCAACTTCGCCCTCTAGTTGTGTAGTCAACTGTTCATATGTATGGATTAGTGCTTGATTATCTTTCCACATGTAAAGTTGCCGCAAGAATAACAAAATAAGTGATAACACGAGGCCGATTAACATGAATTTATCATCCCAAGGTTGAATGATAATAAAAGAAAAAGTAATAATTATACTAAAATAAGGTAGTATAAAACGTATATAATCGAATCGATAATATTTTGCTTTCGTTTCATGCTGCATTGGTTTATCCAAAATATATAGTATGGAAGAAAGTCCAATTAATAAAATAGAAGCAGTGTGTATTAAATAATTAATTTCAGCGGAAGTTTTCATCCCAAAATTCAATTGAAACAGATGAATATAACCGTATACGAGTATAATAGTGAAACCGATAATTAATGCGATTCTACTAGAAGAATATTGTTCTCTTCTATATAGGCTAATAACGGCGTAAATTACTAATGATTGTGCAATAAAATACCCAATTAAAATCCAAGTGTCCTTTGTTAACATGCGGAAGCTTGAAATATCTAAGATAAAAGTTAAGGTGAAATAAATGTTCATAATAATAATAAAGATGCTATCGAATGAGAATTGAGAAAGTCCCTTAATAGAGTAATTTTTTATAAACTTTATAGCAAATCCAACAAAGAGCAAAATATATTGTATGATAAAAAAAGGTAATGCTTTATATGAAAATATAGATTGATTATGCATGGAAATCGAACTAAGAAATAGGGTTATCTCCATAACTAATCCACATAGGCAAGTGCATAGTAATAAAATCCAAAATAGTTTATCACTGCGTTTCATTTTTTTAATAGCTTTATATAAACAGTGGCAAGAAAAAAGTGCAGCAAAACAGAATAAGAAAAGAATCCCAATTTCCTTTATATGCGACTCATTTGGAATAAAGAGTATCCAAAGAGCAAATATAGATATGTATATTATGACAAATTGTACATACTTTTTTTGATTAATCATATTATGACTCCGTTTCAATAAAGTTGAATCTCGGGGGAATGCTAATTTAAATAATAGCATATAAAATAGGATGTTTTTTACTATAAAAATTACTTTTTTGAAAAAATGGTGCAAAGTTACAATTTACCACTGTAACATTGCACCACTTATTCTTTTAATGCCTCTTATAGCAGAAAGTTCATCTATTAATCGGAATAGTGCTAAGTCTTTTTGTTTACTTTCAATCATAATATCGAAATTATGATTGTTTTTTTTTGCAACGTGTAAGAAGGGCTTAATAAACTCTAAATCGATATATTCAGCATGAGCCCTAAATTCTTTTTCCGATCTTGGGGAGGAAATGTGAACTTTAGGAGAGATATTTGTATGTGACCAAGTTTCAAAAATTGCAGGAAGCAACTCTTCTAGTGGTTGCTCGCAAAGATTGGCCATATGATGATGATAATCAAATACAAATGGGATATTTTCTTTTTGGCAAATTGATAAAGTTTCAGAAGTTGTATACGTTTTATCATCGTTTTCAAGGGTCATTTGTTTTTTTATATGTGCAGGAAGTTTTTTTATGTTTTCATGGAAGCGCTCAATTGCCTTTTCTTTATTTCCATAGGCTCCACCTACATGAATATTAATGTAAGAAGAATCTGCAATGCCTATAGCATCCAATATTTTATAATGATAAGTCATATCCGTAATAGCGTTAGTAGTAATATGTGGCTTGTCACTTGTAAATAAAGTAAATTGATTTGGATGAAAACTTATTCGTAAATTGTGTTCTTTAATTAAAGCCCCTATTTTACGCCAAAGTGGTGTGAATACCCCAATATAGTCAAACTCGACTTCGGGATGTGTTGCAAGTGGGACGATGGAAGACGATAGGCGATATAGCGGGATTTCATGCGCTATATTGTAATGAAGGATACGTATTGTGTGCTCTAAATTTTGCCTTATAACATGGTACAATTTGTCTTCTCGCTCTTGTTTGCTGAGTTTCTTAAAGCTTGTAAACGTCATTGTTTTGGCAGGAGAACAGTCCCAGAGTGCCATTGCATGTGAGACATATCCAAACCGCATAATCATATGAGATACACCTCTTTTATTCATTGTCTTTCCTATAAAAAGAAAGCAAGCATTGTTCCAATCCATTCTTTTCCTCTATCGATAAGAGAAGGTGGGTTTACATCGCTATAGGAAAGTACGGATGCATTCTCTAGATCTTCATGGAATTTATTTTTTACTGTTCGAATGAAATGTTTATTATATAACAGGCAGTTTATTTCATGGTTAATATATAAACTTCTCATATCAAAGTTTGCTGTTCCAATATCACAAATATCATCATCCACTATAATAATTTTGGCGTGAAAAAAACCTTGTTGAAATGCGTAAATATTGCAACCAGCCTGTATTAATTTTCGGCAGTACGGGAATTTTGCTTCTCGAACGAGAGGGTGATCAGCTTTTTCTGGAACGAGAATTGTGATTTGAACCCCTCTCTCTCTTGCTTTTAATAAGGCATTCATAATTTTTTTTCCAGGAATGAAATATGGTGTACCAATACAGATTTCTTTTTTTGCTCCGTTAATTAAATGTAAAAAAGTATGCTGTAAATAAGCACCATCAGTCGGAATAAATTGATGCATTATGGTACCTGGGTTTTGTTTTGGAAAATAAAGAGAAACATCCAATAAATTCTGTTTCGTATCATCAAACCAGTCATGCAAAAATTGCTTTTGTAAATCTTGAACCCCTTCTCCTGTAAGACGTAAATGATAGTCTCGCCATAATCCTAAATATTCATTATGCCCTAGATACTCTTCGCCGATATTAAAGCCCCCGATATAGCCAGTTTTCCCATCAATCACTGTAATTTTTCTATGATTTCTTTGATTGGCAGAAAAGAAAAGTAGAGGAAATTTTATCTTATGACAAAATGAAAAAGATACACCATGTTTTCGCAGGGAGCGAATAGCTTCGTTTGATAAATAATGGCTGCCAAATCGATCAAGTAAAAGTCGTACTTCAATTCCTTCCTGAGCCTTATCAATCAGCAACTTTAAAAATTCACGACTGATTTTATCGTTTTTTACAATGAAGAATAAAATATGAATGTGGTGCTGTGCTTGTTTTATATCAGTAAATAAGGCGTCATACAAATCTTTCCCGTATGAAAGGTCAATTGTAATCCAAAGAGCAACGGATATTAACAAAAGAGATAAGTAGAGCATCAGTGAATTCCCTCCTTCGCATTCTTTTCACCTTCAGTGTGTTACAAATGATACGGGTAGCACGGTTGTTATTATAAATTTCATCAGAGGATAGTATGTCGCACTGATTAAAGTTTCACTTTATCCCGCTTTAACGGGCAGTAAGCTTCCTACTTCAAAAACTGATGAATAAGTAGAAGTTAGTTTGGAAATCAACTGCCCGTAAAAGCCCGATTGGTTCAACTAATAATCAGTGGGGGATGAACCACCCCTACAGATTAAAGTTTCACTTTATAGTTTCACCGAAATAAACAGCTTTATGAAAAAATGTGTTGTTCTATAACAAAAAACTGTTGACTGAATGCTCACTCATTATATAATGGGGGTAGGGGATATAATTCAGAAAATTATATATTTTTGAAGATTCTAAAAAGAAAGAGGGCTTACAAAGAGAGGGGTAGCATAAAAATGAATAGCTTACTGATCATTAATTGGCTGGCTGCCATTGCTGTTATTGCTTATGCAGGATATTTGTTTGTATATCTTATACGGACGAGAATAGCCTACATACAATTAGGAAAAAAAATTGAATTTGACCGTCGTTTTAAAGAGCGTTGGGATCTTCTTAAGGTCAATGTTTTCGGTCAGAAAAAGCTGCTGAAAGATAAGAAAAGCGGCATCATTCACGTTATGTTCTTTTACGGATTTATTCTTGTCCAATTTGGAGCAATTGACTTCGTTTGGAAAGGACTCGCACCAGGATCACATCTTCCACTTGGACCACTATACCCTGCATTTACATTCTTCCAGGAAATTGTCACACTTGTTATTTTAATTGCAGTATTTTGGGCTTTTCATAGACGTTATGTAGAAAAGCTTGTTCGTTTAAAACGTAACTTCAAATCAGGTCTTGTTCTTATCTTTATCGGTGGTTTAATGATCTCTGTGCTACTTGGTAACGGTATGGGACTTATATGGCATGGCGAGGAGCTTTCATGGAGTGAACCAATTGCTTCTGCAATCGCTTACGTTTTTAGCGGGATAAATGAAACCGTAGCCATTTCAGTGTTCTATTTCTCTTGGTGGGTGCATTTACTAATTTTGTTAACGTTTTTAGTGTATGTTCCACAATCAAAACATGCGCATTTAATTGCGGGACCAGCTAATGTATTTTTCGGTCGTATTTCAAATCCAGGGAAGCTTGAAAAGATTGATTTTGAAGATGAAACACAAGAAACATTTGGTGTTGGTAAAATTGAAGACTTTAGACAAAATCAACTTATTGACTTATACGCTTGTGTAGAGTGTGGCCGTTGTACAAATATGTGTCCAGCAACAGGCACAGGGAAAATGTTATCGCCGATGGACTTAATATTAAAACTTCGCGATCATTTAACTGATAAAGGGGCTGCGGTAACATCAAAAGCACCGTGGGTTCCAGTAGTTGCCTTCAATAATACACAAGGAAATCAGTTAGCGATGATGGCAGCTGGAAAAGGACAACAAGAATCAGCGGCTACAACGCTCGCTTACGATCCGAGTTTAATCGGAGATGTTATTACAGAAGAAGAGATTTGGGCATGTACAACGTGTCGTAACTGTGAAGATCAATGTCCAGTTATGAATGAGCATGTTGACAAAATTATTGATTTACGTCGATATCTCGTTTTAACAGAAGGAAAAATGGACGCGGAAGCACAACGCGCGATGACAAACATCGAGCGTCAAGGAAATCCGTGGGGTCTGAACCGTAAAGAGCGTGAAACATGGCGCCAAGGTGATGACGAAGTAACAGTTCCAACTGTAAAAGAAAAATCAAAAGCTGGTGAGGAATTCGAGTATTTATTCTGGGTTGGTTCAATGGGATCATACGACAACCGTAGTCAGAAGATTGCAATATCATTTGCGAAGTTAATGAACGAAGCAGGCATTTCATTCGCAATTCTCGGTAATAAAGAAAAGAATTCTGGAGATACACCACGTCGCCTCGGAAATGAATTTGTATTCCAAGAGATGGCGACAAAGAATATCGAAGAATTTGAAAAGGCAGGAGTGAAGAAAATCGTTACGATTGATCCTCATGCTTATAACACATTTAAAAATGAGTATCCGGACTTTGGCTTGCAAGCAGAAGTCTATCATCATACAGAATTGTTAGCCCAGTGGGTGAAAGAAGGGCGTTTAAAGCCTGTTCATGCTATTGAAGAAACAGTTACGTACCATGATTCCTGTTATTTAGGAAGATACAACGAAGTGTACGAAGCGCCACGTGACATTTTGAAAGCGATTCCTGGAGTGAATCTTGTAGAAATGGCACGTAACCGTGAGACTGGAATGTGTTGTGGCGCAGGTGGTGGCTTAATGTGGATGGAAGAAACAACAGGCTCTCGTATTAACGTTGCTCGTACAGAACAAGCATTAGCTGTACAGCCATCCATTATCGGTACAGGTTGTCCATATTGCTTAACGATGATCAGTGATGGCACGAAAGCGAAAGAGGTAGAAGAAAAAGTTCAAACTCTTGATGTGACAGAGATTTTAGAACGATCTGTTATCGGACAGAAAAAAGAAGCGATGTAGTTTATAAGAATGTATACAACTTTAGAAAGAGGTGCAATGATTGCACCTCTTCTCAACGTAGGGATACCGAGCGAGCGCTCAGTGTTAAAAAATGAAATGGGGGAAAGAAACATGAGTAAAACAGTTATTTTAAGTGCTGCAAGAACACCAGTTGGAAGATTCGGAGGATCTTTAAAAGATGTAAAAGCGACGGAACTTGGAGGAATTGCAATTAAAGCAGCGCTTGAAAGAGCAAATGTTGCAGCTAGTGATGTTGAAGAAGTTATATTTGGAACGGTTATTCAAGGTGGACAGGGACAAATTCCATCGCGCCAAGCTGCAAGGGCTGCAGGAATCCCTTGGGAAGTGCAGACGGAAACAGTCAATAAAGTTTGTGCATCAGGCCTTCGTGCGGTTACGTTAGCGGATCAGATTATTCGTACTGGCGATCAATCACTGATTGTAGCTGGTGGTATGGAGTCGATGAGTAACAGTCCTTACATTTTACGCGGAGCAAGATGGGGATACAGAATGGGCAACAACGAAGTTATTGATTTAAACGTTGCTGACGGTTTAACATGCGCATTTTCAGGTACACACATGGGTGTTTATGGCGGAGAAGTTGCGAAGGAAGATGGAATTTCTCGCGAAGCGCAAGATGAATGGGCATATCGTAGCCATCAGCGTGCGGTTTCAGCGCATAAAGAAGGACGTTTTGAAGAGGAGATCGTTCCAGTAACGATCCCGCAAAGAAAAGGCGATTCTATTGTCGTTGCAAAGGATGAGGCGCCACGTGAAGATACAACGATTGAAAAGTTAGCAAAGTTAAAACCTGTATTTGATAAGACAGCGGCGGTGACAGCTGGTAATGCGCCAGGCTTGAACGATGGTGGTGCCGCACTTGTATTAATGAGCGAAGACAGAGCGAAGCAAGAAGGAAGAAAGCCATTAGCGACAATTTTGGCGCATACAGCAATTGCAGTGGAATCTAAAGATTTCCCAAGAACGCCAGGTTATGCAATTAACGCATTGCTTGAAAAAACAGGCAAGACAATTGAAGATATCGATTTATTCGAGATTAATGAAGCATTTGCAGCGGTAGCAATTGCAAGTACAGAAATCGCAGGAATTGATCCAGAAAAATTGAATGTAAATGGCGGCGCAGTAGCGATGGGACATCCAATTGGAGCAAGCGGAGCGCGCATTATCGTTACACTAATCCATGCGCTTAAGCAGCGCGGCGGCGGAATTGGAATTGCTTCGATTTGTAGCGGTGGCGGTCAAGGGGACGCAGTGATGATTGAAGTTCACTAATTAAAGTTCGAGGGTATAAAATTTATTAACAATTAAGGGGGAAGAAAAAATGGGTGTACAAAACATTGTTGTAATTGGTGCAGGGCAAATGGGATCAGGAATTGCACAAGTATGTGCAATGGCAGGATATGACGTGAAGGTACAAGATTTAAAACAAGAGCAATTAGATAGAGGTTTGGCTATCATTACGAAAAACTTAGCGCGCCAAGTAGAAAAAGGACGCATGAAGGAAGAAGAGAAGGAAGCGACATTAAATCGTCTTACAGTAACGCTTGATTTAGATTGTGTGAAAGAAGCGGATCTTATTATTGAAGCAGCTGTTGAGAAAATGGATATTAAAAAGAAAATCTTTGCGAATCTAGATGAAATTGCTCCAGAACACGCAATTTTAGCGACGAATACGTCATCTCTGCCAATTACAGAAATTGCAGCGGTAACGAAGCGTCCGGAAAAAGTAATCGGTATGCACTTTATGAATCCAGTTCCAGTTATGAAGCTTGTTGAGATTATTCGTGGTTTGGCTACAGATGATGCGGTATATGAAGCAATTGAAGATATTACGAAAAAAATTGGGAAAGTACCAGTTGAAGTAAATGATTTCCCAGGTTTTGTATCAAACCGCATTTTGTTACCGATGATTAACGAAGCAATTTATACGTTATATGAAGGTGTAGCGACGAAAGAAGCAATTGATGAAGTAATGAAGCTGGGTATGAACCATCCGATGGGGCCTTTGACGCTCGCTGATTTTATCGGTTTAGATACGTGTTTATACATTATGGAAGTGTTGCATGAAGGATTAGGAGATAGTAAATATCGCCCATGTCCGTTATTACGTAAGTATGTGAATGCAGGATGGTTAGGTCGTAAAACAGGTCGTGGATTCTACGTTTACGAATAAATTCCCCCTTTGTTACAAAATAGTGGTCTTACCAAATTGTTAAAAGGATATATAGCAAATGGAGGCGGAGTATATGAACTTTCGTTTTAATGAAGAGCAGCAAATGATGAGGAAAATGGTTCGGGATTTTGCACAGAAGGAAATAGCTCCCTTTGTTCCTAGTATGGAACAAGGGGTGTTCCCAAAAGAGGTTTTACAAAAGATGGGTAATCTTGGATTAATGGGGATTCCAGCGCCTGCAAAATACGGCGGGGCAGAAATGGATTTTATTTCTTACATTCTAGCAATTGAGGAAATCTCAAAGGTAAGTGCAACAGTTGGTGTAATTTTAGCTGTACATACGTCAGTTGGAATGAATCCGATTTTATATTTCGGAACAGAAGAACAGAAGAAAAAATATGTTTCTAAACTTGCAACCGGGGAATATTTAGGCGCATTTGCTTTAACAGAGCCAAATGCAGGATCGGATGCAGGGAGTTTGAAATCAAGAGCTGTAAAAAAAGGCGATCATTATATTATTAATGGATCGAAAGTGTTTATTACAAATGGTGGTGAAGCAAGTACGTACATTGTATTCGCTTCTACAAATCCAGATGCAGGAAAAAGTGGTATTTCTGCATTTATAGTAGAGAAAGATACACCTGGTTTAATCATCGGAAAAGATGAACATAAGATGGGGCTTCTCGGTTCTCGTACGGTACAACTTACTTTTGAAGATATGAAAGTGCCAGCTGAGAATTTACTTGGGGAAGAAGGACAAGGATTCAAGGTGGCAATGGCGAATTTAGATGTTGGGCGAATTGGAATCGGTGCACAGGCGTTAGGAATTGCTGAAGCGGCGCTTGCATGTGCGATTGATTATGCAAAAGAACGAGAGCAATTTGGGAAACCAATTGCGGCGCAGCAAGGGATTGGCTTCAAACTTGCAGATATGGCAACAAGTGTCGAAGCAGCAAGGTTACTCGTATATAGAGCGGCGTCTCTTAGGGCACAAGGATTACCATGCGGTAAAGAAGCATCTATTGCGAAATTATTTGCTTCTAAGACAGCGGTTGAAGTCGCGATTGAGGCGGTGCAAGTATTTGGTGGTTACGGTTATACGAAAGACTATCCAGTAGAACGATTTTTCCGTGATGCGAAAATCACGCAAATATATGAAGGAACAAGTGAAATACAGAAACTTGTTATTAGCCGTGCTTTATAAAAGGGCGAGGGGGAGACGGAGATGCATTTTAAACTATCAGAAGAACATGAAATGATAAGAAAAATGGTTCGAGATTTTGCTAAAAATGAAGTAGCACCAACAGCAGCTGAGCGTGATGAGGAAGAGAGATTTGATCGAGAGTTATTTGATCAAATGGCAGAGCTTGGTTTAACCGGTATTCCGTGGCCTGAAGAATACGGAGGAATTGGAAGCGATTACTTAGCATACGTAATTGCTATTGAAGAATTATCTCGAGTTTGTGCTTCAACAGGTGTAACACTATCTGCACATACTTCACTTGCGGGATGGCCAATTTTTAAATTTGGGACAGAAGAACAAAAGCAAAAGTTTTTACGACCGATGGCTGAAGGGAAGAAAATTGGTGCATACGGCTTAACGGAGCCAGGATCTGGATCGGATGCTGGTGGAATGAAGACAATCGCAAAGAGAGATGGCGACCATTATATTTTAAATGGATCAAAAATTTTCATTACAAATGGCGGTATTGCTGATATTTATGTTGTTTTTGCGCTAACTAATCCTGAATCGAAGCAGCGCGGTACGAGTGCATTTATTGTAGAAAGTGATACACCGGGATTTTCAGTTGGGAAGAAGGAGAGCAAGCTAGGGATTCGCTCTTCACCAACGACTGAAATTATGTTTGAAGATTGCCGTATTCCTGTAGAGAATCTACTTGGAGAAGAGGGGCAAGGATTTAAAGTTGCGATGCAAACATTAGATGGAGGTCGTAACGGTATTGCGGCGCAAGCTGTTGGTATTGCACAAGGGGCTTTAGATGCTTCTGTAGAATATGCAAGGGAGCGCCATCAATTTGGAAAGCCAATTGCGGCGCAGCAAGGGATTGGCTTTAAACTTGCGGATATGGCAACAGATGTAGAAGCGGCACGCCTTTTAACATATCAAGCGGCTTGGCTTGAATCAGAAGGGCTTCCGTATGGAAAAGAATCAGCGATGTCAAAAGTATTTGCGGGGGATACAGCGATGAAGGTGACGACTGAAGCGGTGCAAGTATTTGGTGGTTACGGTTATACGAAAGATTATCCAGTAGAGCGTTATATGCGAGATGCAAAGATTACACAAATATATGAAGGAACACAAGAGATTCAGAGGCTTGTAATTTCTCGTATGTTAACGAAGTAGGAACGAAAGCGTAGGTATTTTCCTACGCTTTTTCCTTCCAAAAAATAATAGAGAGAGGTGAAGGTAATGGTTAAACATAATGTACATGCATCGGTGAAAGATGAAAAATTAGTTGCGTTAAGACGTGAACAAATGATTAAAGGTGCGGTGCAACTGTTTAAACAAAAAGGATTTCCGCGTACAACAACGAGAGAGATTGCAAAAGCGGCGGGATTTAGTATAGGGACACTTTATGAGTACATTCGTACAAAAGATGATGTTTTGTATTTAGTTTGTGATAGTATATATGAACATGTAAAAGAACGATTAGAGGAAGTAGTATGTACAGAAAAAGGGAGTATAGAAAGTTTAAAGATAGCGATAACGAATTACTTTAAAGTGATGGACGAATTACAAGAAGAAGTATTAATTATGTATCAAGAAGTACGTTTTTTACCGAAAGAATCTCTCCCATATGTATTAGAAAAAGAGTTTCAAATGGTAGGAATGTTTGAGGATATTTTAGAACAGTGTACGGAAAATGGAACGTTTATATTAAATAAAAAAGAAATACAGCTTCTTGCACATAATATTTTTATACAAGGACAAATGTGGGGGTTTAGACGCTGGGCGCTGCAAAAACTGTATACGCTTGAAGAATATACAGAAATGCAAATTAGGTATGTGTTGCAAGGTGCCCATATGCTTCCGAAATAAGGAACAGACAAATTATTAATTTTATTACCATATAAAAGTTTCCCGTTTTTTTTGTAGCATATTTGTGCGACTTTTGTTTATAATGAATAGTATGGATTTTTTTAAGCAGACCGTTATATATAAGGTTATATTTGATGAAAGGAAGTGCCGCATAAGTGAATTTTAAGCAATATTCACCAGAAGAGCTAAAAGAATGTTCAATGATTGAAGTTGTACATAGCGTTTTAGGGGATAAAAGACAAGCAACGACATTCAACGAGTTGGTTCAAGAAATCGCTCAAGTGCTGGGACTATCTCAAGAGCAAGTTAATGCGAAACTCGCACAATTTTATACAGACTTAAACATCGATGGACGTTTCATTAATTTAGGAGAAAATCGTTGGGGACTACGCAGCTGGTACCCATATGAGCAAATTGATGAAGAAATCTTACCGCAGCCAAAACCGAAGAAGAAACGTAAAGTTGAAGAAGACGGTTTTGACGACTACATTGAAGAAGATGAAGATGACTTTGACGATGCAGACGGAAATGCAGACGAAGAAGATGATGTAGAAGATTTGGACAAGGTTCTTGAAGAAGAAGACGGAGATGACGACGATCTTGATGATTTAGAAGAAGATGAAGAAGACGACTTCGCTGAAGAAGAACTTGAGTATGATGAAACTGAAGAAGAAGAGGAAGAACTGTAGTTCTTGACTTTTCATTATCGTCCATGTAGAATCATTTTTGGGCTCTTTAAAAAAGGACGATAATACTTTTAAAGTGTAAATATAAAAGAAAATTGCTCCCTACTTATTACTTTATGTGATGAGGGGAGCAATTTTCTTTTTTGTTTTTTGTTTAGAAAATAAAAAGAGTCTAACAATAAGATGGATACAGTGTTATCTACATACGTTGCGCTTTGCAACGGTGATTATATAACAGCAAAATAGAAGGGAGCTTTTTCATGACTAAGTATATTTTTGTAACAGGCGGTGTAGTATCGTCTTTAGGAAAAGGTATTACAGCAGCATCTCTTGGAAGACTTTTAAAAAATCGTGGTTTAAATGTAACGATTCAAAAGTTTGATCCATACATTAACGTAGACCCAGGGACTATGAGCCCATACCAACACGGTGAGGTATTCGTAACAGATGATGGCGCAGAAACTGACTTAGACCTTGGTCACTATGAGCGTTTTATCGACATTAACTTAAACAAATACAGCAACGTAACAACAGGTAAAATTTACTCTTCAGTTCTTCAAAAAGAGCGTCGCGGTGAATATTTAGGAGGAACAGTTCAAGTTATTCCTCACATTACTAACGAAATTAAAGAGCGCGTATATCGTTCTGGCCGTGAAACAAATGCGGATGTTGTTATTACAGAAATCGGTGGAACTGTTGGTGATATCGAGTCTCTACCATTCTTAGAAGCAATCCGTCAAATTAAGAGCGACATCGGTCGTGACAATGTAATGTACATTCACTGTACGTTAATCCCGTACTTAAAAGCAGCGGGTGAAATGAAAACAAAACCAACACAACATAGTGTTAAAGAACTTCGTAGCTTAGGTATTCAACCAAATATTATCGTTGTTCGTACAGAACTTCCTGTTTCTCAAGATATGAAAGACAAGCTTGCATTATTCTGTGACATCGATACAAAAGCAGTTATCGAAGCTCGCGATGCAGATACTTTATATGCGGTTCCATTATCTCTTCAAGAACAAAACATGGACCAAATCGTTTGTGATCACTTAAAATTAGACAATCCAGCTGCAGATATGACAGAGTGGACTGCGCTAGTTAACAAGGTACGTAACCTTTCTAAGAAAACAAAAATCGCTCTTGTTGGTAAATATGTAGAACTTCAAGATGCATATATTTCTGTTGTAGAAGCACTTCGTCATGCTGGTTACTCATTCGATACAGATGTAGAAGTAAAATGGGTAAATGCTGAGCACGTAACAGCAGAAAATGTACAAGAATTAGTAGGAGACACAGATGGTATCCTTGTACCAGGTGGCTTCGGCGATCGTGGTGTAGAAGGTAAAATCGTTGCGATTCAATATGCTCGTGAAAACAAAGTTCCATTCTTAGGAATTTGCTTAGGTATGCAACTTGCATCAATTGAATTCGCACGTAATGTATTAGGTTTAGAAGGTGCTAACTCTTCTGAGATTAACCCTGATACACCATACGCAATCATTGACCTATTACCAGAACAAAAAGATGTAGAGGACCTAGGTGGTACACTTCGTCTTGGTCTATACCCATGTAAGCTTTCTGAAGAAACAAATGCTTACAATGCTTATAATGAGCCGGTTGTATATGAGCGTCATCGTCATCGTTATGAGTTCAACAACCAGTTCCGTCCGGATATGGAAAAAGAAGGATTCGTATTCTCTGGTACAAGCCCAGACGGTCGTCTAGTTGAAATCATTGAATTAAAAGACCACCCTTGGTTCGTAGCAGCACAGTTCCACCCAGAACTTGTTTCTCGTCCAAACCGTCCACAACCATTGTTCCATGACTTCGTAAGAGCTTCTATTACGAATAAAGAGAGCAAGTAATAAAAAAAGCGCCGTCACTTTAAAGTGACGGCGCTTTTTTTTAATATTCGTTTAACATTTCATCGATTGTAAATTTGATTCCGTGATAAGCAAATAAAGCTACTATTAAGCTTGGGAACCCGTAGCGATTACCTTCATCGTCTGGAATAAGGCCTTTTAACAGTTTTGTATCAATATGTACGTCTGTATATTGTTCCAGTGATTTCGTACCTTCTTGAAGAGCAGAAATGCCGACAATAGAGTGTCCCTCTTCTTGTAGTTTTTTTGCAATTTCTACAACTGCTTCATCTGTTGAAAAACGGCTAATAAGAAGTACACGATCCGCAGAGGTTACTTCTGCTTCTTTACCATTTTCAAATAAGCGTTTTGCTTGCTTCATTGGTTCAGCACCGAATAGTGCTTCGGTAACAACACCATCCATTTCATTTGTACCATATAAATAAATGAAACCATCGCCAATTAGTGCTTGAGCAAGTAAACGAGCGCTATCTTCTATATTCATTTCTTCTTTTTGAGAAACTCTGGAGAAATAACCACTTAATTGAGTTGAAAAAATTTTTAACATAATGTTACTCCCTTCGTACGTGTTTGCCGGCTTTCATTATAGTTTATTTTTTTAGAAAGGTGAAATCGTAGGGTAGCATAACAAAATAGGAAACGGTAAAATAAGAAAGAATAGGAAGGAATTTGCCAAAGAATAGCGAAAATAAATCGTTAAGATATAAGAAGCTTTAAATCTTGTACTTACACAGAAAGGTTGGGAATTATGGAAGGTAAAATTTTAATCGTTGATGATCAATATGGGATTCGTGTGTTATTACATGAAGTGTTCCAAAAAGAAGGTTATCAGACATTCCAAGCAGCGAATGGATTTCAAGCTTTAGATATCGTGAAAAAAGATAATCCGGATTTAGTAGTATTAGATATGAAAATTCCAGGCATGGATGGTATAGAGATTTTAAAGCATGTAAAAGAAATTGATGAGAGTATTAAAGTCATTTTAATGACTGCTTATGGAGAGCTTGATATGATCCAAGAAGCAAAAGATTTATGTGCTTTAATGCATTTTGCTAAACCATTTGATATTGATGAAATTCGTCAAGCTGTGAGAAATGAGCTCGCTGTAGAGGCGTAAAAATGAATTTTTTATAAAAAATATGGAAAAAAGCGTTTACATGGACTATTGTGCAGGTGAATACGGTTGAGTTTTTGAGTACAAGTTGTTATCCTATTGAGTGTAGAAAAAAGTCCGGTATGTAGATATACATATTTTACCTTATTCTGGTCATACTACCAGCGATAAGAACTTATCGGATACAAAAAACGTTTTTTAGGAGGATTCACCATGCCTTTAGTTTCTATGAAAGAAATGCTAAACAAAGCACTAGAAGGAAAATACGCAGTTGGTCAATTCAACATGAACAACTTAGAGTGGACTCAAGCTATCTTAGCTGCTGCGGAAGAAGAAAAATCTCCTGTAATCCTAGGTGTATCTGAGGGTGCAGCTCGTCATATGACTGGTTTCAAAACAGTTGTAGCTATGGTTAAAGCTTTAATCGAAGAAATGAACATCACTGTTCCTGTAGCGATTCACCTTGACCATGGTTCAAGCTTCGAAAAATGTAAAGAAGCAATTGATGCAGGTTTCACATCTGTAATGATCGACGCTTCTCACCACCCATTCGAAGAAAACGTTGAAACTACTAAACAAGTAGTAGAATACGCACACGCTCGTAACGTATCTGTTGAAGCTGAGCTTGGAACAGTTGGCGGACAAGAAGACGACGTAATCGCTGAAGGCGTAATTTACGCTGATCCAGCAGAGTGTAAGCACCTTGTTGAAGCAACAGGTATCGATTGCCTAGCTCCAGCTTTAGGTTCTGTACACGGTCCTTACAAAGGTGAGCCTAACTTAGGATTCGCTGAAATGGAACAAGTTCGTGACTTCACTGGCGTACCTTTAGTATTACACGGTGGTACTGGTATCCCAACTGCTGATATCGTAAAAGCTATCTCTTTAGGTACTTCAAAAATCAACGTAAACACTGAGAACCAAATCGAGTTTACAAAAGCTGTTCGTGAAGTATTAAACAAAGACCAAGAAGTTTACGATCCTCGTAAATTTATCGGACCTGGCCGCGACGCTATTAAAGCAACTGTTGCTGGTAAAATGCGTGAGTTCGGTTCTAACGGTAAAGCGTAAGAATAAAATTCCGTTTTGGAAACCGTCTAGTCTTTTAGACGGTTTCCTTTCGTTGTATAATGAAAGCGTGAACAAGTCGAAAGATTTTATCATTTTTGGTTTTTAAATAGAAAATAATGTGCATAGTCCTATTAATAAATGTGATAACGTATCTAAATTGATAAAGTGAATTCGATGAATAGTTGATCTTTATCTATTCGTGCTACAGGAGAAATGAAGATAATGGTTTCCTATTTATCCCGCATTAAAGGGCAGTAAGACCCCCACCTCAAAATTTAGTGGAAGCAAAAAAGTTAGGTGGGGGTCAACTGCCCGTAAAAGCCCGATTGGTTCAACTAATAACCAGTGGGGGATAAACACCCCCGACTAATTAAAGTTTCACTTTATTGAGTTTTGGGATGGAAAGAGTAATTGAGATTCTTAAGGGGAGCTTTCTATAAAAATATAGAAAGTAAATACATTCACAAGAAGGGAGCTCAATATGGAAAAATTGCTAATTGAAGGCGGAAGAGCTTTAAATGGAACAATTCGAGTAAGCGGTGCAAAGAACAGTGCCGTTGCATTAATTCCAGCGACAATTTTAGCAGATACTCCAGTAACTATTGGTGGTGTCCCTAATATTTCGGACGTGAAAATGTTAGGAGACTTACTAGAGGAAATTGGAGGGAAAGTAACTTATGGACAGGAGGAAGAGATGGTAGTCGATCCTTCTAACATGGTTGCAATGCCTTTGCCAAATGGAAAAGTGAAAAAGTTGCGCGCTTCTTATTATTTAATGGGTGCGATGCTTGGCCGTTTTAAAAAAGCTGTTATTGGGCTTCCGGGTGGATGTCATTTAGGACCGAGGCCAATTGATCAGCATATTAAAGGGTTTGAAGCGCTGGGTGCACATGTTACAAATGAACAAGGTGCCATCTATTTAAGGGCAGATGAACTACATGGAGCACGTATTTATTTAGATGTTGTTAGTGTGGGAGCTACGATTAATATTATGCTAGCAGCTGTACGAGCGAAAGGTAGAACTGTTATTGAAAATGCAGCGAAAGAGCCCGAGATTATTGATGTAGCTACATTGTTAACAAGCATGGGAGCACGTATTAAAGGTGCTGGTACAGATGTAATCCGAATAGATGGTGTGGACTCTTTACATGGTTGTCACCATACTATCATCCCAGATCGTATCGAAGCTGGTACGTATATGATTCTAGGAGCTGCATCAGGAGGAGAAGTAACGGTTGATAACGTTATTCCTCAGCACTTAGAATCAGTTACTGCAAAGCTAAGAGAAGCTGGTGTTCAAGTTGAAACGAACGATGATCAAATTACGGTGAACGGTAATAGAAAGTTAAAAGTAGTTGATATCAAAACGCTTGTATATCCAGGTTTTCCAACAGATTTACAACAGCCGTTTACGACGCTTTTAACAAAAGCGCACGGGACGGGAGTTGTAACAGATACAATTTACGGTGCCCGTTTCAAACACATTGATGAATTACGTCGTATGAATGCTCAAATTAAAGTAGAAGGTCGTTCGGCAATTGTAACTGGTCCTGTGTTACTGCAAGGTGCAAAAGTGAAGGCGAGTGATTTACGAGCGGGAGCGGCACTTGTTATTGCAGGGTTAATGGCAGATGGAATTACAGAAGTAACAGGACTTGAGCATATTGATCGAGGTTATGAGAATATAGTGGACAAGCTTAAAGGGCTTGGAGCAAACATTTGGCGAGAACAAATGACAAAACAAGAAATTGAAGAGATGAAGAACGCATAAGTGATACTTCCGCAAGGGGGAAGCGAAGGATCACTACTTGCGGAAGTACACTTTATAGAAAAACACGGTTCACAAAATACGGCAGAAATATAAAGACTTAAAGGAGAGGGATTATTGTGGAAAGAAGTTTATCTATGGAGTTAGTACGTGTAACAGAGGCTGCAGCATTATCATCAGCGCGTTGGATGGGGCGCGGGAAAAAAGATGAAGCAGACGGTGCAGCAACATCAGCTATGCGTGATGTATTTGATACAATTCCGATGAAAGGTACAGTTGTAATTGGTGAAGGTGAGATGGATGAAGCACCAATGCTATATATCGGAGAGAAATTAGGTACAGGATATGGACCACGTGTAGACGTTGCAGTTGATCCTTTAGAAGGGACAAACATCGTAGCAGCTGGTGGCTGGAATGCTCTTGCTGTTATTGCAATTGCAGACCATGGTAATTTGTTACATGCTCCTGACATGTACATGGATAAAATCGCGGTTGGCCCAGAAGCAGTTGGGGCGGTCGACATTGATGCGCCTATTATTGATAACTTACGTGCAGTTGCGAAAGCGAAAAATAAAGATATTGAAGATGTTGTAGCGACAGTTTTAAATCGCCCACGTCATCAAGAAATTATCGAAGAAATTCGTAAAGCTGGTGCTCGTATTAAATTAATTAATGATGGAGATGTAGCTGGAGCGATTAATACAGCGTTTGATCGTACAGGTGTAGATATTTTATTTGGATCTGGTGGAGCACCTGAAGGTGTATTAGCAGCAGTTGCTTTAAAATGTTTAGGTGGAGAAATTCACGGAAAACTATTGCCACAAAACGAAGCTGAATTAGCGCGTTGTAAAAAAATGGGCATAGAAGACATTAATCGTATCCTTCGTATGGAGGACTTAGTAAAAGGTGACGATGCAATCTTTGCAGCAACAGGTGTAACAGATGGAGAACTATTACGCGGTGTTCAATTTAAAGGTAGCGTAGGAACAACGCAATCTCTTGTTATGCGTGCGAAATCAGGCACAGTTCGCTTCGTAGATGGTCGTCATAGCTTAAATAAAAAACCGAACTTGGTTATTAAGTAAAAGGTGGAAGTGGCTCGCTCAGAATCGCAGGACATTGGAACTCTCGACCTTGAAGCGCTCTTTGCTTCGAGTGAGAGAGTGAAATGACCGGAGATTCTAGCCGCTGGAACTGGATTTAAGTAAAAAGCGTAAGCAGCTTGCTCAGAAGGGGAAGGCATTGGAACTCCTGACGAAGAGGCGTTTTGTGCCTCGCAGGAAGGGGTGAAATGACTGACCCTTCTAGCCACCGGAGCTGGATTAAATAAAAAGCGTAAGCGGCTCGTTCAGAATGGGAGGGGGATGGAGCTTCTGACGTAGAGGCGCTTTTTGCCTCGCAGGAAGAAGTGAAGCCACCGACCATTCTAGCTGCTGAAGCTGGATTAAATAAAAAGCGTAAGCGGCTCCTTCAGAAAGGTTAAAATGGTCGATCTTTTTAACTATCGGAGCTGGAACTAAACTAAATAAGAAGCGAAGACAAATTTTCTTGTCTTCGCTTCTTGTATTTGTGTTCCAACGTATTGATTAAAACTAGATAAAAGGGTTACAATAGTGAATATTACCCTACTTGAACTTATTGCCTTTCATTATTAATTATTTGCCTTCCGTATTTTTCCCTTTACCCATGAAAAAAGAGAATAACGTTAAAGTGTGGTGTCTGAATGAATTTGTCAATTGCAGCATTAGAAAACATGAAATTAAAAGAGTTATACGAGCTTGCGAAAGAATTTAAGATTTCGTATTATAGCAAGTTAACGAAAAAAGAGTTAATCTTTTCTATTTTGAAAGCTCGAGCAGAAAAAGAAGGTTTCTTTTTCATGGAAGGCGTATTAGAAATTATTCAATCAGAAGGATTTGGATTCCTACGTCCTATCAACTATTCTCCAAGCTCAGAAGATATTTATATCTCAGCTTCGCAAATTCGTCGTTTCGATTTACGTAATGGAGACAAAGTTTCTGGTAAAGTACGACCTCCGAAAGAAAATGAACGCTATTTTGGGTTATTACAAGTTGAAGCTGTAAACGGAGATGATCCAGATTCAGCAAAAGAGCGTGTGCATTTCCCTGCATTAACACCATTATACCCAGATCGCCAAATGAAATTGGAAACGGAACCGAAAAAGTTACCGACACGTATCATGGATTTAATCGCACCAGTTGGATTTGGACAACGTGGTTTAATTGTTGCGCCTCCAAAGGCTGGTAAAACAAGTCTATTAAAAGAAATTGCACACAGTGTTACAACAAATCATCCAGAAGCAGAATTAATTGTTCTTTTAATTGATGAGCGTCCAGAGGAAGTAACAGACATTGAACGTTCTGTTAAGGGTGACGTTGTAAGTTCTACTTTTGATGAAGTACCAGAAAATCATATTAAAGTAGCTGAACTTGTGTTAGAACGTGCAATGCGTCTTGTAGAGCACAAAAAAGATGTTATCATTTTAATGGATAGTATTACCCGTTTAGCGCGAGCTTACAACCTCGTTATTCCGCCAAGTGGTAGAACATTATCGGGTGGTATCGACCCAGCGGCTTTCCATAGACCGAAGCGTTTCTTTGGAGCTGCACGTAATATTGAAGAAGGCGGTAGCTTAACGATTTTAGCAACAGCCCTTGTTGATACAGGATCTCGTATGGACGATGTTATTTACGAGGAATTTAAAGGAACTGGAAATATGGAACTTCACTTAGATCGTTCGTTAGCTGAACGTCGTATCTTCCCAGCGATTGATATTCGTCGTTCTGGTACACGTAAAGAAGATCTATTAATTCCAAAAGAGCATTTAGACAAGTTATGGGGCATTCGTAAAACAATGCGTGATACACCAGACTTTGTTGAAAGTTTCTTACGTAAGCTTCGTCAAACGAAGACAAACGAAGAATTTTTACAAAACATTGTTGCAGACTCTAAAAGGTATGTAACAACTAAGTAAAGGGAAAAGATTGGGACTCGCTTATTTTATAGTAAGCGAGTTTTCTTATGCCTTTTAGGTGATATTAAAGAGAGAAATAAGTGGGAGAACCTTAGCTGGTCAGAGCTGATCGAGCCCAAGCCACTTTAAATTTCAAAAGACAAAAACAGGTAGTTGCAAAATGAAGTTAGCCTTGTTATAATTTCATCATATGTGTTTCATCAATATAGTTGTGTATGCAGCTGAAGATGAAAAACTCTGTTTCGAAAATGATTCAGGGCGGAAGGAGATGAAAAGAATGAAAGCAGGAATTCACCCAGATTACAAGAAAGTTGTATTCATGGACACAAACACAGGCTTCAAATTCTTAAGCGGGTCTACTAAAGGCTCTAGCGAAACTGTTGAGTGGGAAGATGGTAACACTTATCCATTACTAAAAGTTGAGATCAGTTCTGATTCTCACCCATTCTACACTGGACGTCAGAAGTTTGCTACTGCAGACGGACGCGTTGATCGCTTCAATAAGAAATACGGTATCAAGTAATAAAAACATAAAACAGGCAAGTGTATGTATTCGCTTGTCTGTTTTTTTTGTGAAAATATTATACCTTTACCCTACTTTTAACTAAAAAGTAGATGAAAGGAGAGCTTCATGTACTTAATAAATCAAAATGGCTGGATTGAAGTGATTTGCGGTAGTATGTTTTCTGGTAAATCAGAAGAGTTAATCCGCCGTGTGCGCCGTACGCAATTTGCAAAACAACATGCAATTGTATTTAAACCATGTATTGATAATCGCTATAGTGAAGAAGACGTTGTATCACATAACGGATTAAAGGTAAAAGCAGTTCCTGTTTCAGCTTCAAAAGATATATTTGAACATATCACTGAAGATATGGATGTAATTGCAATCGATGAGGTACAATTCTTTGATGGGGACATTGTGGAAGTGGTGCAAGTATTGGCAAATCGTGGCTATCGTGTCATTGTAGCTGGTTTAGACCAAGATTTCCGTGGTCTACCATTTGGACAAGTTCCTCAGCTGATGGCAATTGCTGAACATGTAACAAAGCTACAAGCAGTATGTTCTGCATGTGGATCTCCGGCAAGTCGTACACAACGATTAATTGATGGAGAACCAGCGGCATTTGATGATCCGATTATTTTAGTTGGGGCTTCAGAATCGTATGAACCACGATGTCGTCATTGTCATGCAGTTCCTACAAACAAAGACAAGTAAAACTCGCTGCGCAAGGCGGGTTTTTTTCAGAATGGAGAGTGTGGGTGGTGTGAGCCACTTATGCTTTTAAATATTATCTAGCTTCAGCGGCTAGAATCTCCGGCCATTTCACTCTCTCGCTTGAAGCAAAAAGCGCTTCAAGGTCGAGAGCTCCAATGGCCTGCGATTCTGAGCAAGCCGCTTACGCTTTTAAATATAATTTGCGTTTTTTTGAGTAAGTACCATATACTATTTGTATTAGATACTAGGATGTAGAGGTGAATGATGTGTTAGATCGTTTGCAAGCTGTAGAAAATCGTTATGAGAAGTTAAATGAATTGTTAAGTGACCCAGAGGTTATTAGCGATACAAATAAGCTTCGTGAATATTCAAAGGAACAGTCTGATATACAGGAAACGGTAGAGGTGTATCGTGAGTATAAGGATGTTCGTGAGCAATTAAAAGATGCGAAAGCAATGTTAGAAGAGAAGTTAGACGCTGAAATGCGTGACATGGTAAAAGAAGAGGTTTCTGAGTTAGAATCACAAGAAAAAACGTTATCAGAACGTCTGAAAATTTTACTAGTTCCAAAGGACCCTAATGATGATAAGAACGTTATCGTTGAGGTTCGTGGGGCTGCTGGTGGCGATGAGGCCGCTTTATTTGCTGGTGACTTATACCGCATGTATAGCCGTTATGCTGAGGTTCAAGGTTGGAAAACAGAAATTATCGAGGCTAGCTATACAGAGTTAGGTGGATATAAAGAGATTATCTTTATGATTAACGGTAAAGGTGCTTTCGCGAAGCTGAAATTCGAGAATGGTGCTCACCGTGTACAACGTGTTCCTGAAACGGAATCTGGTGGACGTATTCATACATCTACAGCAACTGTAGCTGTATTACCAGAGGCAGAAGAAGTAGAAATCGACATTCACGAGAAAGATGTTCGTGTTGATACATTCGCTTCTAGTGGTCCTGGTGGACAAAGTGTTAATACAACGATGTCAGCGGTACGTTTAACGCATTTACCGACTGGTGTAGTTGTATCTTGTCAGGATGAGAAATCACAAATTAAGAATAAAGAAAAAGCGATGAAAGTATTACGCGCACGTGTTTATGATAAGTTTAGACAAGAAGCACAAGCTGAATATGATCAAAACCGTAAACAAGCTGTTGGTACGGGTGATCGTTCAGAGCGTATTCGTACGTATAACTTCCCGCAAAACCGTGTTACAGACCATCGAATCGGTTTAACGATTCAAAAGCTAGATCAAATCTTACAAGGTAAGTTAGATGATTTCATCAATGCCTTAGTGATGGAAGATCAGGCTCAAAGGATGGAGGCAGCTGAGTAATGCGTGTCTATGAAGCCCTGAAATGGGCTTCTTCTTTTTTACAGGAAAATGGACGAGATGAAAATGCGGGAGAAATTGTCCTTTGTCATGTATTAAAGATGAACAGAACAGGATTACTTATGAATATGCGTGAAGAAATAAATGAGGAACAAGAGGCAAGCTTTACGGAGTTTATCCACAAGCACGTAGAAGGTATTCCTATTCAATATATGATTGGTTATGAAATGTTTTATGGCCGGTCGTTCTTTGTGAATGAAGAAGTATTAATACCAAGACCGGAAACAGAAGAGCTTATAGTAGGAGTATTAGAAAGAATTGAGCGCCATTTTGGCGACAAGGAACTACATGTAGCAGATATAGGCACAGGTAGTGGAGCGATTTCTATTACGCTTGCTTTAGAAAATAAAAATCTCCACGTGTATACAGTAGATATTGCACAAGAGTCGATTGAAGTTGCAAAAGAAAATGCAAAAGCTTTAGGTGCAGAAGTAACGTTCTATCACGGTGATTTATTGTCACCATTTCATAAAACGGGTCAAAAGCTAGATGTTGTTGTTTCAAATCCTCCATATATACCGGAAGAGGATTGGCGTGGTCTTTCTCCTGTTGTGAAAGAGCATGAGCCGAAGAGAGCGCTTGTTGGTGGAGAAGACGGATTAGATTTTTATCGCCGTTTTATGGAAGAATTGCCGAATGTGTTGCAGGAGAAAGCAATTGTAGCGTTTGAAATTGGAGTAGGACAAGGTGAGGATGTAAAAAGATTGTTACAACAAGCTTTTCCACATGCCCATGTTGAGGTTGTTTTTGATATTAACGGAAAAGACCGTATGGTATTTGCAGAGATGGAGTAAGGTTCACACCTTACTCCATTTTTTTGTGGGAAAATTCATATAGATTTTGAATTTAATAGTTTAGAAATATGAAAGTCTGTCCACACTGTTTGTAGAGGGGACGGTGGAGGAAATGAAAAAACAAGTTATTGCTTATCTTCTTATATTATTAATTGGTGCACAGTTACTTGTGCAGTTTGGATATATGAAAGCTGATGCAAAAGGGCCTTCAGTTATTCCGAAAGAGGCCGTTCGATTACGAATTTTAGCAAATAGTGATTCAGATAAAGACCAGGCATTAAAGCGTAAAGTGCGTGATGAAGTAAAAGCACAAATTGATGGATGGGTAGCGGATTTAACTTCATTTAAAGAGGCGCGCAAAGTAATTCAAAGTCATATTCCAGAAATCGAGAAAACGGTGGAAAATACGTTAAAAAGAGAAGGAAGTAAAGAATCATTTCAAGTGAAATTTAGTAAGAATGTAAAGTTTCCTACAAAGGTATATGGGAATTTTATTTATCCAGCAGGAGAATATGAAGCGGTATTGATTACAATTGGAGAAGGTGAAGGGGCGAACTGGTGGTGTGTATTATTTCCACCAATGTGTTTCTTAGATTTTTCGAGTGGGACAGCTGTAAGAAAAGAAGAGCACGTTGTGAAGGCGGAATCTCCTGAAGAGGAGCAGGTGAAACAACTAGATGAGGAAGTAGTAAATACAGAAGAGAAGAAAGTGGATAAGGTTAAAGAAACGAAAGTTGTAAAACAGGAAGTAGTAAAAGAAGTAACAGCTTCTGAAAAGAAAGTAGTAAAAAATGAAACAAAAGTCGAAGAGCAGCCTGTAAGTAAAGAAGAAACAAAAACGGTGGAAAAAGTGGAGAAACCTGTGGAGAAAAAACAAGAAAAGCAAAATGAGTATGTAAAAGTAGAAGAGGAAGAAAAAAAGCCAGAAGTTAAATTGTTTATTGTAGAAGCTTTTACATTTTTATTCTCTAAATAGTACTATTAATAAATCCCTCCTCATATATAAAAATGAGGAGGGATTTATTATGAAGAAAGTGTATTTTGCTACGAAAGCAGATGTGGAAAGATTACATTCTTTTTTCGGACAAGCTAATAAAAAAGATGATAAAATAAATGAGTTGTACGCACAATTTATGATTTTGGAAGAGGCGGAAGAAATAAGAGCTGTAATTGGTTATGAACAAAGTGGGGAAGATGTACTTATTCGTTCTTGTTTATTCACACCTCATGTGGATAAACAGACTTTCTTATATTTTTTTGAAATGTTTTTGCAGTATATGAAAGAAAAAAGTGTTCAACAATTGTACTTACTAACAAACCATCCACAATCTGTACCGATCTTTCAGTTCTTTGACTTTTTTACTATAGAAAAGGATGAGGTTCCAGAGGGTATTCAACAGTTAGAACATTTTTGTAAAAATATAAAAGAGCAGAATGCAATAATACTAAATTGTCAGCTATTCACAAAGTTATCCACGGATTAATTGGGTTTATCCACATTTTGTGGATAAACCTTGTTTGTCTTTTGGATAAATCTCATAGTAAACTAAAAATAGACAAGTATTTAAGGGTAGAAAAGGACGTGGAAAAAAATGCATACAAATATGTGGGTTGTGGATAATGTTGTGGAAAGAAAAAAATATTATCCACAGTTACAAGAAGCAGCAAAATTATTAAGAGAAAATGAGGCGGTTGCTTTCCCTACGGAAACAGTATATGGGTTAGGTGCAAATGCAATGGATGATGAAGCAATCGCGAAAATTTTCGAAGCGAAAGGAAGACCGAGTGATAATCCACTCATTGTCCACATAGGTACAAAATCTCAGTTAGATGGGATTGTGAAAGAAATCCCACCAGTTGCAGAGAAGTTAATGGCGCATTTTTGGCCAGGACCATTAACAATTATTTTGCCGAGAAAAGAAGGGATTTCAGAGAGGGTGACGGCGGGACTTAATACGGTTGGGGTAAGAATGCCTGATCATCCAGTTGCACTTGCTCTTATTGAAGAGGCGAATGTACCTGTTGCGGCACCAAGTGCGAATCGTTCAGGGCGTCCAAGTCCAACACTAGCTTCTCACGTATATGAAGATTTGAATGGGAAGATTGCAGGTATTGTTGATGGTGGTGCAACTGGAGTAGGCGTTGAATCAACTGTAATTGATTGTACAAGCACGGTTCCAACAATATTACGTCCAGGTGGGATTACGAAAGAACAATTAGAAGCGGTGATAGGTACCGTTTCTTTAGATCCAGCTTTAAAGGATGAGAAGGAAAAACCGAAATCACCTGGAATGAAATACACACATTATGCGCCGAAAGCACCACTTAGTATTGTTGAGGGCTCGCGTGAGTTTATTCAGCAACTTGTGGATGAGAAAAAGGAAGAAGGATTTAAAGTAGGCGTATTAACGACGGAAGAGTATCAGCATGTATATAACGCAGATGTTATATTGTCTTGTGGTGTTAGAAGTGACTTAGCTAGCGTTGCGACTAAATTATATGATGTACTTAGAACATTTGATGCAAGTGAAGTGGATGTTATTTTTAGTGAGTCGTTCCCTAATGAAGGAATAGGAAATGCTATTATGAATCGTTTAACAAAAGCGGCAGGACATCATATTATTATTGAATGATAAGGTAAGGTTAGCAAACAGAATATTTCTCCTTGGATAAGCATATTGTGAAGTAGCACGTCCAAGGAGGGGCATGAATGACGTTTGAACAGCTAATACCTTTAATAATTATGGCATTCGCCTTAGGGATGGATGCGTTCTCGGTGAGTCTTGGTATGGGGATGATGCCCCTAAAGTTAAGACAAATCCTGTATATTGGTATGACGATAGGGATATTTCATATTATTATGCCATTTATAGGGATGGTACTAGGTCGTTTTTTATCAGAGAAGTATGGAGATATTGCACATTTTGCGGGTGCTATTTTATTAATCGGACTAGGTTTTTATATCGTATATTCGACCATTTTACAAAATGGAGAGACTAGAACTGTCCCTATTGGAATTAGCTTATTCGTATTTGCATTTGGCGTTAGTATAGATAGTTTCTCAGTAGGGCTTAGTCTTGGTATTTATGGGGCACAAACAATCATTACGATATTACTTTTTGGATTTGTTAGCATGTTGTTAGCGTGGATTGGTTTATTAATTGGTAGACATGCGAAAGATATGCTCGGTACATATGGCGAGATAGTAGGTGGCATCATTCTAGTTGGATTTGGATTATATATCCTTTTTCCTATATAATTTTATGTAGGAGGGAATTATGAACAAGCTATTGGGATGGTATGTTAAGTTTTTAACCTTCTTTCCTCGATGGCTAAGAAGGCTTATAATTTGGGGTATTATTTTGCAAATTGCAATTTTAGGTTGGATTAAGTTAATTCGCGAATAGTAAGATAGCTCCTTTCTGTGCATAGTTTTGTTTGTACTATATTGATTGCGCTAAAAAATTACACATATAGAAAGGATGAGATGAATGACAAGATTGAAGCAAGTTTTTGGTATTATTATTAGTTTTTTTGTTTTTTGGTTTAGTATGCTCGGTGTACAAATGTTTGCTGAGTTTTTAGATATTGAGTCATTGAAATTTGTTGCGGGAAAGACTGAGGCGGCGCGTGCTTTTTACTCTCCGTACCCGTTTTTAATTGTTTTTCTTATTACACTGCTTTCCCTATACTTCTTCGTAATTAAGCTAGGGAAACCGAAAAAAGAAAAACTCCCTACTTTAGAGGAAAAGAAGGAAGAATTACAATGATAAAAATCCCCTGCTAAAAAGCAGGGGATTTTTATGTTTGAGTGATGGCAGGAATCGATTCTGAGCGAGCCGCTTCCGCTTTTAGATATTATCCAGTTCCAGCGGCTAGAATGGTCGGTGGCTTCGCGTCTTCCTGTGAGGCAAAAAGCGCCTCTACGTCAGAAGCTCCATCCCCCTCTCATTCTGAGCGAGCCGCTTCTGCTTTTAAACTGGCCTAACCAGTTCAAATTGTTCTCCTAATTTTGCATAGTTGTGTCCTGCTAGGCGGCTTATTGGTTTGAGTCCTTCTGCGTGAATGCGCCCTTTTTCATATAGATGCTCGGCAACGTGGAAACGAACGACGCGTCCAATTAGTAGATCACAAGCTGGTGAGTCTTCTGTTCCACCAAGTGGAATTGCACGTTCTAATATACATTCCATTCGAATATTTGCTTCTTTTACACCTGGAACAGAGATGACTTCACTTTCAATTGGTGTTAGTTTTGCTAGTTCAATTTCACTTTCATTTGGCGGGAGATTAGCTGCTGTTTCGTTAATTGCTTCTACGTAAGATTCATCAGAAATATGTACGACAAACTCACCTTTTTCAATTGCGTTTCGGGAAGTGTCCTTTCTTTCTCCGGCTTTTCGTTGTACAGAAACAGAGATAAGTGGTGGATTAGCAGCGACAATATTGAAATAACTATATGGTGCGCCGTTTAATACACCGTCTTTTGTTACAGAAGTAACGAATGCGACAGGGCGAGGGATGATACTTCCAGTAAGTAATTTGTAATTATCTTTTTCAGTTTGTTCATTTGGATTAATGGATAACATGCTTGTAATCCCCTTTCTAAATATGAATACTTATTGTTTGTTTACAAGATATCGGTGAGAAAATCCTGCTGGAAATAATATTTTGTTTCATAAAAAGAACTTACTTCAATTGTAATGAAGTAAGTTCTTTTTCAAGAATCTCAAGATTGAGATGAAAATTAAAGTAAAACGTATGCGCCAGGTCCGATTAAAGCTACACCAACAGCAACAGCGATTAACATTAAATTATATTCATATCCGTTTTGTGTCACCCAGTAACCATTTTTCCCGTGAACAGTGAAGATAGCCATTAACATTGTTCCAACGATAAATAATGAGCCAACTATAATGAAAATACCTGATGCGAATAAGAAACCACCTAGTAATTCAGTTGCACCAGCCATAAATGCCATAAATACACCAGGACGTAAACCGATTGATTCCATCCAGCCACCTGTTCCTTTTAAACCGTAACCGCCGAACCAACCAAATAATTTCTGAGCACCATGACCCATGAATGTAATTCCTATAATAAGACGAATAATAAGAAGACCGAAATCCATCATTTTTAAAAACCTCCTAAAAGTTATTAACTTACCTTATGTAAGTGATGATAAAATAGTTACTTACTTTAGTCAAGCGGATTTTGAAAAAAGTTTGAATTAAATTTTACAAATTAACAACAAAAAACAAAATGTAGTAAAGACCTCTAGACAAGTTGGGCAAAAAAAGAGAAAATATAAATAGAAGTTAACTTCTTATTGTTATTCAGACAATCAGAATTGACTGGAATTTTGTGAAGCGCTACAATAAGAGTCTATTAGTAATGACGTAATTTATTTCGAAAGCGTTTTTACAGTATAATATTCGAAGTATGAAGTCTTACATGTATCCCGAGCTTTACTAGGGATTGCCCTATAAACTTTTAGGTAAATTATAAGGAGGACTATCCTATGTTTAAAAAATTATTTGGTCTTGGTTCAAAAACAAATGAAGAAACAATCGTAGCTCCATTAACTGGAGCAGTGAAAAATATTGAAGAAGTACCAGATCCAGTATTCGCTGGTCGTATGATGGGTGACGGTGTTGCAATCGATCCTACTGAAGGTGTAGTTGTATCTCCAGTTGATGGTGAAATCGTACAATTATTCCACACAAAACATGCTATCGGAATTAAAGCGAAAAACGGCACAGAAATTTTAATCCACGTTGGATTAGAAACTGTAAAAATGGAAGGCGAAGGTTTCGAAGCTCACGTTTCTGAAGGCCAAGCTGTAAAAGCTGGAGATAAATTAATCTCATTCGACTTAGAATTAATCCGTGAAAAAGCGAAAAGCACAATTACTCCAATCGTTATTACAAACACAGATGCAGCTGAGTCTATTAAGACAACTGTAGGCGTAACAGCTACAAAAGGTTCAACAGAAGTAATGAAAGTTACAATGAAATAATTGCTGTATAAGAGGAATCCGTTTCGTATGAAATGGATTCCTTATTTTTGTTGCATATTCAGTAGGTATGTTAAAATACTCTGGGCACTTGGAAATAGGGTTTCACATATATGTGGATAAGGCGCATTTTTCTTAGAAAAAATATAAGAGAACTGCGCTTTTTGTATATTCACATTTCTTTTGTTCTATTCTAATGTAAGTTATGATGAGTGGTAAGAAATCGAATATAGGGGTGGGGTTGGATGAAACGAGTGTTATTTGTTTGTACTGGCAATACATGTCGTAGTCCGATGGCTGAGGCGTTGCTTCGTCATCACGGAGGAGATAGGTTTGAAGTGCAATCTGCCGGTGTTTTCGCCTATCCTGGGAGCGATGCATCGGTATATGCGAAGGAAGCTTTAGCTGAAAAAGGGATTTCAATTAATCATGCCGCGCAGCAAGTAAACGAAACTTTGCTTGATTGGGCTGATATTGTCGTAACGATGACAGAAAATCATAAACACATTGTACTTGGGCATTATCCGAGTGTTGAAAAGAAATTGAATACGTTATATGGATTAACTGAAGGTATAGGTAAGGACATTTCAGATCCATTTGGAGGCTCGCTTTCTATTTATAAAAAAACGTTAGATGAGATGGAAAAACTTGTACAAACTTTACTGAAAAAACATTCAGTAGGTTGATGTTTCGTGTATAATACGATATTGGAGATCACTTCGTCCTATTGAGGTAGCGAGTGTGAAATGAAGATAATTGATTGAAACTTTGGAGGGGTAAAAATGAAAGTAGTAATAGCATCTGATCACGGCGGTATGAATATCCGCAAAGAACTTGTAAGTTTATTAGAAGAGTTAAATATTGAATATATTGATTTAGGTTGTGAATGTGAAGCTGGTTCTGTTGATTACCCTGACTTTGCGTTTCCGGCAGCTGAAATGGTAGCGAACGGTGAAGTAGATCGTGGTATTTTAGTTTGTGGGACAGGCATTGGTATGTCAATCGCAGCAAACAAAGTAAATGGTATCCGTTGTGCGTTAGTTCATGATACTTTCAGTGCGAAAGCAACGAGAGAGCATAATGACACTAACATGCTAGCAATGGGCGAGCGTGTAATTGGTGCTGGTCTAGCGCGTGATATCGCAAAAATCTGGTTAACAACTGACTATGAAGGTGGTCGTCACGAAAACCGCGTAGGAAAAATTAAAACATACGAAACAAAGTAATAGATTCTAACTATTAGTAGTGTGAAATATAATTTGGTGAACCAACCTGTGAAAGGAAGAGGCGTAATGACAGAAATCGTAAAAGTAAGAGAACAGCTACAAATGTCGCTTTCTGATTTCCAAGAACAAGCTTCATTACAAAGCGGTCAAATTTTTGTAGTGGGTTGTAGCACGAGCGAAGTGCTAGGCGAAAGAATTGGAACATCAGGAACGATGGAAGTAGCAGAGGCGATTTTTTCTGAGTTAAAACAATTTCAAGAGCGAACAGGTATTGAATTAGCGTTTCAATGTTGTGAGCATTTAAACCGTGCTTTAGTAGTTGAGAGAGAAGTAGCGATAAAATATCAATTTGAAATTGTAACAGTTACGCCTGTTAGATCAGCAGGTGGTGCATTGGGGACATATGCGTATCACAATTTGAAAGATCCGGTAGTAGTTGAGTTTATTAAAGCAGATGCAGGAATGGATATTGGTGATACATTTATTGGTATGCATTTAAAACATGTAGCTGTTCCGGTTCGTACAAGTGTGAAGGCAATTGGAAGTGCGCATGTAACGATGGCCAAAACACGTGGAAAACTAATTGGCGGAGCACGTGCTGTTTACGCGGTGACGGAAGAGACTACCACTTGCCGTTAAATATGAGAAATTAGGAAGTCATATAGTAGCTGTTTATCATAAGATAAAAGGTATGTTGTCTGACTTTATAGTAGAAGAAAGAAAAGACCGATTTTCGGTCTTTTTTTTCTTTTATGATATAGAAAGTCATGTTAGAATGTAGTTGAAAACATGAAGGTTCGAAAGAATTACAACCTGAATTTTCGTTTTTTCTGAATAAATGAGAAAAAACTGTTGGGAATCGATGTAATTCGTTCAGAAAAGGGGGATTTTGGTGGATCATTTAAAACGTCAAGATGAAAAGGTATTTGCTGCAATTGAGGCAGAACTAGGAAGACAGCGTTCAAAGATTGAGTTAATTGCTTCGGAAAACTTTGTAAGTGAAGCGGTAATGGAGGCGCAAGGTTCTGTTTTAACAAATAAGTATGCTGAAGGATATCCTGGAAAACGTTACTATGGTGGCTGTGAACACGTAGACGTAGTAGAAGATATCGCACGTGATCGCGTAAAAGAAATTTTTGGCGCAGAGCACGTAAACGTTCAACCACACTCTGGTGCACAAGCGAACATGGCAGTATACTTCACAATTTTAGAGCAAGGCGATACAGTACTTGGTATGAATTTATCTCATGGTGGTCACTTAACACACGGAAGCCCTGTTAACTTCAGTGGAGTACAATATAATTTCGTAGAATATGGCGTGGATGCTGACTCTCACCGTATTAATTACGATGATGTATTAGCAAAAGCGAAAGAACATAAACCAAAATTAATCGTTGCAGGTGCAAGTGCATACCCTCGTGTTATCGATTTCAAACGATTCCGTGAGATTGCAGATGAAGTGGGTGCATACTTAATGGTGGATATGGCACATATCGCTGGTTTAGTAGCTGCTGGCTTACATCCAAATCCAGTACCACATGCACATTTCGTTACAACGACAACACATAAAACGTTACGTGGTCCGCGCGGTGGTATGATTTTATGTGAAGAGAAGTTTGCAAAACAAATTGATAAATCAATCTTCCCTGGTATTCAAGGTGGTCCACTTATGCACGTAATCGCTGCAAAAGCTGTTGCGTTTGGTGAGACACTTCAAGAGGATTTCAAAACGTATGCACAAAATATCATTAACAATGCGAACCGCTTAGCTGAAGGTCTTCAAAAAGAAGGACTTACACTTGTTTCTGGCGGAACAGACAATCACTTAATCTTGATTGATGTTCGTAACCTAGAAATCACAGGTAAAGTAGCAGAGCACGTATTAGATGAAGTTGGTATTACAGTGAACAAAAATACAATTCCATTTGAAACAGCAAGCCCATTTGTAACAAGTGGTGTACGTATCGGTACAGCAGCTGTAACATCTCGTGGTTTCGGTTTAGAAGAAATGGATGAAATTGCGTCACTTATTGCTTATACATTAAAAAATCATGAGAATGAAGCTGCATTAGAAGAAGCACGTAAGCGTGTAGAAGCGTTAACGAGCAAATTCTCAATGTATCCAAATCTATAATAGATTGAAGAAGACTGCTGAAACGTAATTGTTTTGGCAGTCTTTTTTGTGGACATATATTATTTTTAAAGTATGTATACAAATGATGAATAAATTTTGGCGATATAATGAAGGATACAGCTCCCATAATTGGTAAAGATACTAGATAGATTCATCGTAAAATCATGATTTTGCCAAATTTGCCCTTGAATATTAGTAGCGTTTTCTTTACAATCGTAAATAGTGTAAAAAAGCGTGCAAACGCATGAATATCATCTAAAGGAGAGATTCACATGGGAAAACTGTATGTATTTGATCACCCGTTAATTCAACATAAGATTACATATATTCGCGATAAGAATACAGGTACGAAAGATTTTCGTGAATTAGTGGACGAAGTAGCAAGCTTAATGGCTTTCGAAATTACTCGCGACCTTCCGCTTAAGGATATTGAAATTGAAACGCCTGTAAGCAAAGCGACAACAAAAGTGATCGCTGGTAAAAAACTTGGTTTAATTCCGATTTTACGTGCAGGTTTAGGAATGGTTGATGGAATTCTGAAATTAATTCCAGCAGCAAAAGTAGGACACGTTGGTTTATACCGTGACCCTAAAACATTGCAACCGGTAGAATACTATGTGAAACTTCCAACGGATGTAGAAGAGCGTGACTTTATCGTACTAGATCCGATGCTAGCAACAGGTGGTTCTGCGGCTGAAGCAATTAACTCTCTGAAAAAGCGCGGTGCGAAACAAATTAAATTAATGTGTATCGTTGCAGCTCCAGAAGGGGTAAAAGTAGTACAAGAAGAACATCCCGATGTTGATATTTATGTAGCAGCATTAGATGAGAAATTAAATGACCACGGATATGTAGTACCAGGTCTTGGTGATGCTGGTGACCGTTTATTCGGAACGAAGTAAGACAACTGACGAGCAGGGGAGATTCCCCTGCTCGTTTTTTTTTGCTGTAAGCAAGTAGGGGAGAGGATAAATATACATCGTATATACAACATAAGTTGCATACACATCACATATAATATAGAAGTCTTACGTCTGAGGAACACTATATTATGGAAGAAAAGCGTTATATCTCGAAAATATAATAGTGACAAACTTGTGAACATTTCCTTCTATTATAAAGAGAAAACTGTTAGAAATTGCATATATGTAACCAGTATTTAGAAGGGGAACGTTTTCATTTTTGGGAGGAAATGCCTAATACTCAAATTTTTAGATTTTTTACGATTTCTCGTTGACACTGTTAATACCCTATTGTATGCTAACAACGGGGATAGATGGTAGGGCTTTCAGTGACAAAAATACATCTATTCCGTGACGAAAATGTAAACTTTTTGTTTTGTATAGGATTTATGCAAAAAAATGAGTTATTATTAACACATCGTGAATGAGGGTTACATATTGGAGGGATGAATCCTTGCAAAAAAACGATCGCAGCCATATAAAAGCATATGCTTTAATGTCAGGAATTCTTGCTCAATTAGTCGGTTCTATACTTGTTGGAATCTTTGGTGGGCAGTGGATTGATAATAAGGTTGGAACGTTTCCATTGTTTCTTATTATAGGGTTATTACTCGGGTTAGGAACAGGGGTATACGCAATGATTCGACTCATTCGACATTACTATTCGGGAGAGCAATGATGATAGACGTACATGGACTTGTCCAAAGACAAAAGAAATATATGTACTACTTGCTTGCGCTTCTAGTGCTAGGATGGGGATTTACCTCTTACAAGGATGTATTTCTTGGGCTGATTATCGGAACGATTTTCAGTTTTCTTAGTTTGCGCATCATTGCACGTAGAACAGACAAGCTGTTAGATCGCGTAACAAATGGAGAAAACGTGAAGTTTAAGGCGACAGCTGTAAGTACATATTCAAGATTCGCCACGATTGGGTTATTAATTTTATTTGCAGCCAAATATCAAGAGTTAATTGCGATGTGGGGCTTAGGTGTAGGATTGCTGACAGGATACCTTGTCATGATCATAGATTTTCTTTATTTAGAGTATAAGAGCAGGGAAGAGAGGTGAATTACTAGTGGAACACGGTAAATTAGTTGAATTTCTAGGTTTAACGTTCGATTTGTCATCAGTTATGATGGTTACTGTAGCAGCAGTTATTGTTTTCTTAATCGCTGTTATCGGAACTCGCAGCTTAGCCCTTCGCCCAACCGGGATGCAAAACTTCATGGAATGGGTGTTTGACTTCGTGAAAGGGATTATCAATAGTACGATGGACTGGAAAACAGGTGGACGTTTCTTAACGCTTGGCGTTACGCTTATCATGTTTATCATCGTATCGAACTTCCTTGGTTTACCATTCATGTATTCAGCAACTGAAGCTGGCGAACATATTGCATGGTGGAGGTCACCAACGTCTGATCCAGCAGTTACATTAACATTAGCCGTGATGGTAGTTACCCTCACCCATTATTATGGAATTAAGATGAAGGGTACGAAAGAGTATGTTAAAGGTTATTTCCAACCTATGAAATTCTTATTCCCATTAAAGGTTATTGAGGAGTTTGCTAACACATTAACGTTAGGTCTTCGTTTATTCGGTAACATTTATGCAGGTGAGATCTTATTAGGATTACTTGCTAAGTTAGGCGGGGCATCATTCCTTGGAGCATTAGGTGCGCTTGTACCGATGTTAGCATGGATGGGATTCAGTGTATTCGTTGGATCAATCCAAGCATTTATTTTCGTTATGTTAACGATGGTTTATATGGCTCATAAAGTAAGTCATGACCATTAATATAATTTAAGTAAGAAAAAATTTATTTTTTTATAATACAAAGGAGGACAAATTAAATGAGTTTAGGTGTAATCGCAGCTGCAATTGCAATTGGTTTATCAGCATTAGGTGCAGGTATTGGTAACGGTCTTATCGTATCACGTACAATCGAAGGTGTTGCTCGTCAACCAGAATTAAAAGGCGCACTTCAAACAATTATGTTCATCGGGGTTGCTTTAGTTGAGGCACTTCCAATCATCGGTGTAGTTATTGCATTCATCGTAATGAACAAATAAGGGAGACTCCCCTTACATAGATGGCGAAGAGTGTTTTTCCGAACTTTCTTCGCCATTGCTTTATGAACGAAACGTATGTCTTTTTTTTTCATATGATCAATTTAGATATTTTGAAGGGAGTGAATCCTTGTGCCAACTTTATTATTAGGAGCTGCCATTCCATTTGGAACGATTGCTTATACATTGTTCATTTTCTTAATTCTATTAGTAATGCTACGCAAATTTGCGTGGGGTCCTTTAATGGGAATTATGAAAGAACGTGAAGAGCATGTTACTAATGAAATCGACGCTGCAGAAAGAAGTAACGCTGAAGCGAAGAAGTTAGTAGAAGAACAACGTGAAATGTTAAAACAATCGCGTGTTGAAGCACAAGAGTTAATCGAAAGAGCGAAAAAACAAGCTGTAGATCAAAAAGATGTGATTGTTGCTGCTGCGAAAGAAGAAGCAGAATCAATTAAAGCATCTGCTGTACAAGAAATTCAACGCGAAAAAGAGCAAGCAATTGCTGCTTTACAAGAACAAGTCGCTTCTTTATCTGTTCAAATTGCTTCTAAAGTAATTGAAAAAGAATTAAAAGAAGAAGATCAAGTTAAGTTAATTCGCGATTATATTAAAGAAGTAGGAGAAGCGCGATGAGCAATGGGATTGTAGCAAAACGTTATGCTGTCGCTCTTTTTAAAATTGCAAAAGAAAAACACGTATTAGAAATGTTTGAAGAAGAATTACGCCTTGTACAAAACGTTTATGTAAAGAACGGGGAACTACATAGCTTTTTAACGCAACCAAACATTTCAAAAGAGCAGAAGAAAACGTTTCTTGCAAACGTATTCGGATCTGTTTCTGAATCAATTTTAAATACGTTATATATTTTAATTGATAACAAGCGTATTGATATCTTACCTGAAATTGCAGATGAATATGTTGTTCTTGCTAATGAAGAACGTAACGTAGCGGATGCAACTGTATATTCTATTCGTCTTCTATCTGAAGAAGAGAAGCTTAACATTGCAGAAGCATTTGCAAAGAGAACGGGAAAAGATGCAATTCGCGTGAAAAATGTTGTAGATGAAGATTTACTAGGCGGAATTAAAGTACGTATTGGAAATCGCATTTATGACGGAAGTTTACAAGGAAAATTAGCACGTATTCAGCGTGAATTAATGAAGAATAGATAGGGGTGAAGCACATGAGCATCAGAGCTGAAGAAATTAGCGCACTGATAAAGCAACAAATCGAGAACTATCAGTCTGAAATCGAAGTTAGTGATGTTGGTACAGTTATCCAAGTTGGTGACGGTATTGCGCGTGCTCATGGTCTTGATAACGTTATGGCTGGTGAACTTGTAGAGTTCTCTAACGGCGTTATGGGACTAGCACAAAACTTAGAGGAAAACAACGTAGGTATTATCATTTTAGGACCTTACACAGAAATCCGTGAAGGTGACGAAGTTCGTCGTACTGGTCGCATCATGCAAGTACCAGTAGGAAAAGAACTAATTGGTCGTGTTGTAAACCCATTAGGTCAACCAGTTGATGGTTTAGGCCCAATCAATACAACAAACACTCGTCCAATCGAAAGTCCAGCACCAGGTGTAATGGATCGTAAATCTGTTCATGAGCCACTTCAAACAGGTATTAAAGCGATCGATGCTCTTGTACCAATTGGCCGTGGTCAACGTGAGTTAATCATCGGTGACCGTCAAACTGGTAAAACAGCAGTTGCACTTGATACAATCATTAACCAAAAAGATGAAGATATGATTTGTATCTATGTAGCTATCGGACAAAAAGAATCAACTGTACGTAACGTAGTAGAAACACTACGTAAGCACGGTGCATTAGAGTACACAATCGTTGTAACTGCATCTGCTTCTCAACCAGCTCCATTATTATACTTAGCTCCTTATGCTGGTGTAACAATGGGTGAAGAGTTCATGTACAATGGTAAACACGTATTAGTAGTATATGATGACTTATCAAAACAAGCAGCGGCTTACCGTGAGCTGTCATTACTATTACGTCGTCCTCCAGGTCGTGAAGCTTATCCAGGGGATGTATTCTACTTACATTCTCGCTTATTAGAGCGTGCAGCAAAATTAAGTGATGCAAGAGGCGGCGGTTCTTTAACTGCACTACCTTTCATCGAAACACAAGCAGGGGACGTATCAGCTTACATCCCAACAAACGTAATTTCTATTACGGATGGACAAATCTTCTTACAATCTGACCTATTCTTCTCTGGCGTACGTCCAGCGATCGATGCGGGTACTTCTGTATCTCGTGTTGGTGGATCTGCTCAGATTAAAGCAATGAGTAAAGTATCAGGTACACTTCGTCTTGACCTTGCATCTTACCGTGAGTTAGAAGCGTTCGCTCAGTTCGGCTCTGACCTTGATAAAGCAACTCAAGCGAAACTAAACCGTGGTGCTCGTACTGTTGAGGTATTAAAACAAGGATTACACAAACCGTTACGTGTAGAGAAACAAGTTATCATTCTTTACGCTTTAACACGTGGATTCCTAGATGATATCCCAGTAGTAGATATCACTCGTTTCGAAGAAGAATTCCATGCTTGGTTAGATTCTAATGCGACTGACTTATTAGAAGAAATCCGCACAACTAAGAAACTTGCGGATGACGACAAATTTGCAGCAGCAATTAACGGATTTAAAAAAGTATTCGTAGCTTCTGAGTAATAAAAGCGGAAGCGGCTCGTCCTGAATGTGAGGGGGAAGAAGTGAAGCCACCGAACATTCAAGCCGCTGGAGCTAGATAATAATATATATAGGCATCTCAATCTTTGAGATTGCTGACGGTTATGTAAAGGAAAAGAGTAGGTGCACCTATTCTTTTCCTTCAATCATGAGCAAGAATATCTTGCAACGTAGATTAGGAAGAGGATTCTTACTAATCGTGCCAACTTCCGGAAAAAAGGTGGTGAAAACCTGTGGCATCTTTACGCGATATAAAAGCGAAGATTACCTCGACAAAGAAAACGAGTCAAATTACGAAAGCGATGGAGATGGTATCTGCATCTAAGTTAAACCGTGCAGAACAAAATGCTAAATCTTTCGTTCCGTATATGGAAAAGATTCAAGAAGTAGTAGCGAGCATTGCGCAAGGAAGTAAAGGAATTAATCATCCGATGCTAAATGCGCGTCCTGTAAAGCGTACAGGATACATCGTTATTACATCTGATCGCGGACTAGCAGGTGGTTATAACAGTAACGTATTACGTACAGTGAGTAACGTAATTCGTGAACGTCATAATATGGATTCAAACCAATATTCAATTATTGTGCTTGGACGACTAGGACGTGATTATTTAAAACGTCGCGGCTTTAACATCATTGATGAAGTAGTTGGATTATCTGACCACCCATCATTTACTGATATTAAAGATCTTGCTTCTCGAGCAATTGCGATGTTTGCAGATGGTGCTTATGATGAGCTGTATATTTACTACAACCATTACGTAAGTAAAATTTCACAAGAAGTAACGGAAAATAAAATTTTACCGCTTACTGATGTGGCGTCTGATAAACCGACGACAGCTTATGAATTCGAACCTTCTGAAGAAGAGATTTTAAAAGTACTATTGCCACAATACGCAGAAAGCTTAGTGTACGGTGCATTACTAGATGGTAAAGCAAGTGAGCACGCAGCGCGTATGACAGCAATGAAGAGTGCTACAGACAACGCAATGGAAGTTATCGATTCACTTACACTTTCATTCAACCGTGCGCGTCAGGCAGCGATTACGCAAGAAATTACGGAAATCGTTGGTGGAGCAGCAGCGTTAGAATAGTATTAAAAGCGGAAGCGGTTCGTTCAGAATGAGAGGGAGATGGAGCTTTTGACGTAGAGGCGATTTGTGCCTCGTAGGAAAAAGCGAAGTCACCGAACATTCTAACCGCCGGAGCTAGATTCAATAAAAAGCGTAGGTGACTTGCTCAGAAGGGAAGGGCATTGGAACTCCTGACAAAGAGGCGTTCTTTGCCTCGTAGGAAGGGGTGAAATGACCGACCCTTCTAGCCACCGGAGCTAGATTCAATAAAAAGCGTAGGTGACTTGCTCAGAAGGGAAGGGCATTGGAACTCCTGACAAAGAGGCGTTCTTTGCCTCGTAGGAAGGGGTGAAATGACCGACCCTTCTAGCCACCGGAGCTAGATTCAATAAAAAGCGGAAGCGGCTCTTTCAAAAGAGTCGCGTAAGCTAAACTAATAAAAAATTAAAAGCCAACTTCTCTTAGAAAGCTGGCTAATTAAAAGAAAGCTAGGAGGGAACCCGATGAATAAAGGGCGCGTTACGCAAATCATGGGTCCGGTTGTAGACGTTAAGTTTGATGGCGGAAAGCTACCAGAAATCTACAACGCCCTTACGGTAAAACAAAGCAACGAAAACGGAAGCATGAACTTAACATTTGAAGTTGCACTTCATTTAGGTGATGATACAGTTCGTACAGTTGCGATGTCTTCCACAGATGGACTTGTTCGTGGCACAGAAGTAGAAGATACTGGTAAAGCAATTTCTGTACCAGTTGGTGATGTAACACTTGGACGTGTATTCAACGTATTAGGTGATGCAATTGACTTAGATGGTGAACTTCCTGCGGATGTACACCGTGATCCAATTCACCGTCAAGCACCTGCATTCGAAGAATTATCTACTAAAGTAGAAATTCTTGAAACTGGTATTAAAGTAGTAGACTTACTTGCTCCTTACATTAAGGGTGGTAAGATCGGCCTATTCGGTGGTGCCGGTGTAGGTAAAACAGTATTAATTCAGGAATTAATTAACAACATCGCACAAGAGCACGGTGGTATCTCTGTATTCGCTGGTGTAGGTGAGCGTACTCGTGAGGGTAATGACTTATACCACGAAATGAGCGATTCTGGCGTAATCAAGAAAACTGCGATGGTATTCGGACAAATGAACGAGCCACCTGGAGCACGTCAACGTGTTGCATTAACAGGTTTAACAATGGCTGAGCATTTCCGTGATGAGCAAGGACAAGACGTACTTCTGTTCATCGATAACATCTTCCGTTTCACGCAAGCGGGTTCTGAAGTATCTGCCCTTCTTGGTCGTATGCCATCTGCGGTAGGTTACCAACCAACACTTGCAACAGAAATGGGTCAATTACAAGAGCGTATTACATCTACAAATAAAGGGTCTATCACGTCTATCCAAGCGGTATATGTACCAGCCGATGACTATACTGACCCAGCACCAGCTACAACGTTCGCTCACTTAGATGCAACAACAAACTTAGAGCGTCGTTTAACACAAATGGGTATTTACCCAGCCGTAGATCCATTAGCATCTACATCTCGTGCACTGTCTCCAGAAATCGTAGGAGAAGAACATTATGAAGTAGCTCGTCAAGTACAACAAACTTTACAACGTTATAAAGAACTTCAAGATATCATCGCTATCTTAGGTATGGATGAGTTATCTGAAGAAGATAAGTTAGTTGTACATCGTGCTCGTCGTATTCAATTCTTCTTATCTCAAAACTTCCACGTAGCTGAGCAGTTTACAGGTCAAAAAGGTTCTTACGTACCTGTAAAAAATACAGTTAGTGGTTTCAAAGAAATTCTAGAAGGAAAATATGATGACCTTCCAGAAGATGCATTCCGCTTAGTAGGTGGCATTGAAGAAGTTATTGAAAACGCGAAGAAAATGATGGCGTAAGGCCTTAGGAGGGACGAAGTATGAAGACATTTCCAGTCAGTATTGTAACTCCTGATGGACCGGTTTACGAAAAAGAAGTAGAAATGGTAAGTGTAAAAGCAGAGAGTGGGGAAATGGGGATCTTACCAGGTCACATTCCAACTGTTGCACCATTAAAAATTAGTGCAGTTCGTCTGAAAAATGGTGGACACACTGATTATGTAGCAGTAAGTGGTGGCTTTATCGAAGTTCGTCCAGATAAAGTGACTGTATTATCATCATCTGCTGAAGAAGCAAACCATATCGATATCCATCGTGCAAATGAAGCGAAGCGTCGCGCTGAGCAACGTATGCAAGATAAACAAGCACATGTTGACTTTAAACGTGCAGAAATGGCCTTGCAACGTGCCGTGAACCGTTTAAACGTTTCTGATATGAAGTAAAAAAAATCCGTAAGGGCCCTTGCCTTTACGGATTTTTTGTCTATTTTATGGAGAATTTTACAAAACTGGTATAATTATATTGATGCTTGTATAAGTAGAAGTGTACAACAATTTATATTTTATGAAGGGGATGAATCAATGATTGGTGAAATGAAACGAGAAGCATTGTACTCTTTAAAGGGAAAATGGGGACTAGGTGTTGGGTCAACAATTTTATATTTTATTTTAAGTTATGTCGTTTCGATGGCTGCAATGCTTATACTATTAATTCCAGGAATTATTATATTTCTCTCAGTTGTAAGTTTAACTGGATCATTTGAAGAGGAAACGATGTCAATTGGAGCAGGTATTACCTTTGGGATTTTTTATTGCATTATGATAATTTTGAGTAACGCATCGTATGGGATTACATCATATGGTTATACAAATGTATTTTTACAGATTAGTAAACGAGAAGATGCTAAAGTAGATCACTTATTTGAAGGATTTCGCGGTTTTAAAAGAATGATGAAAACAATGTGGGCAATGCTTGCAATTTTGTTATATACAGGTACATGGATTCCGATGCTGTTAATAGGCTTATTTGCATTGTTAGGTGAAGAAGGGAATACGTCATTTGCAATAGCTTTCTTCGTGCTATTAGCGATTTCAATTGTTGGTATGATTGTGATGTATTTTTCTTATGCGCTGACGTACTATGTAATGATTGAAAATCCAGAATATAGTGTTTCGCAGGCGATGAAGGAATGTAAGAATCTTATGAAGGGGCATAAGTTAGATTTGTTTCTTTTATGGCTGAGCTTCATAGGATGGGCTATTTTAGCGCTTCTTACTTTTGGAATAGGCTTTCTTTGGCTTAGTCCGTATATGAGTACAACGACAGCATACTTTTATCGCTACATCTCAAAAGGTGAATTGCAATAGAAACATGCTATACTAATAGAATTATTGTGTATAGGAGGCTAAATATGATTAGTGATCTAAAAGGAGAAGCACTAGATTCATTAGAAGGGAAATGGGGATTAGCAGTCGGAGCCACATTACTTATTTCTGTTATAATGATCACTTTTAACTTTATTGTTGATTTTTCGTTTACACAAATTTTGGGTTGGGAAGATATGAAAAACTCCATGATAGTAGATATTATTACAACTTTTATGGTAGGTCCATTAACGTTAGGTGGCTATTATTTAGCGCTACATATAATTGGAGAAAAAGACGCGCGTATTGGGCATATATTTAGATGGTTTACAGCAGGAAGTAAGTTTATAAAGTCATTTTTATTATATATAGTAGTGAACATTTATATTTTCTTATGGTTTTTACTATTTATTATTCCAGGCATCATTAAATCATTCTCTTATGCGATGACGTACTTTATAATAAATGATCATCCTGAGTATTCCATAAATCAAGCTATTACAGAAAGCCGTCGTATGATGGATGGGCATAAGATGGAGTATTTCATTTTATGTTTAAGTTTTATCGGTTGGTTTATATTGAGTTGTATTACGTTAGGGATTGGATTCTTATGGTTAATTCCATATTTCTACACAACATCTGCGGCTTTTTACGAAGAAATCGCAGAAGAATATTATGAGAAAAAAATTTAGCACTATAAAACCCCCAGTATGAATTATTTGTTCATACTGGGGGTTTTTTGTAGAAACTTTATAAATTGATTACTAGTAAGTGGTTTACTGAAATAGTAACCTTGCATATATTTACAGTTATGTTTTTGCAGAAACTTAAGCTGTTTTTCGGTTTCAATTCCTTCGGCAACGACTGAAAGATTTAAAGTATTTGCGAGGGAAAGGATTGTAGAAACGATGGCTCGTTCTTCAGGACGATGATCGGCTAATTGTGTGAATTCTCTCGGTACTTTTAATGTGTCGATTGGAAAAATTGATAAATAAGCAAGAGAAGAATACCCAGTACCGAAGTCATCAATGGAAGTTTGGATACCGTATTCTTTTAATTGCTTCAGTCTTAATAACGTTTCTTTCTCGTCAATCATTGCAATTCTTTCTGTTAACTCAAGTGTGACATATTTTGGGTCGACGCTTACGTTGTTTAATATTTGTGAAATGTTTTCGATTAATTGATCTTGTCGGAACTCTTTTGCGGATAAATTAACACTTATTTTTAAATTTTGGTAGCCAAGGATATGCCATATTTTTAATTGGAGACAAGCTTCTTGTAATACCCAATGTCCAAGTGGGACTACTTGTGGCGTCTCTTCTACAATTGGAATAAACTCACATGGTGAAATATCACCTAATAGTGGGTGTTTCCAACGTATTAAAGCTTCAGCGCCGATGATTTTATTTGTTGTCGTATCAATTTGTGGTTGATAGACGAGATGAAATTCTTTGTTTACTAAAGCAATTGGCAGATCTTTTTCAATTCGAGCTTTTCGTTCCATTTTTTTATATAGTTCTTTCGTGTAAAGAGAGCTACCGTTTTTTCCTTTATTTTTTGCTTCGTACATGGCCATATCAGCATGCTGCAAAATGGATAGCGGATCTTCACCTGCTTCAGGATATATTGCAATTCCGATACTCGGTGAGATTTGTAAATGTTGATTTTCGATTTCAAATGGCTCATTCATGGCCGCTACAATTATATCAGCCATTTTTTGGACATCTGGCTTTTTTTTGTAATTTTCGATAAGGATTGTGAACTCATCTCCAGCTAGCCGCGCGAGTTTCATATTTGATGTTGATATTCTTTCGAGCCTTTTTGCTACTGCGATGAGCAATAGGTCTCCTACTCGATGACCGAGGGTATCATTAATAACTTTAAAACGGTCTAGGTCGAGAAACATAACAGCAAAAGGCTTTTTCGATATTTTTGCTCGTGCAATTGCCTGTTCCAAATGTTGATGAAATGCACGACGATTTGCAAGCTCTGTTAAAGTATCATGGTATGCTAGAAAATTAATCTGTTCTTGCTGTTGTTTGCTTTCCGTAATATCTTTAATCATTAAATAAACCCCAGAAATTTTCTCTTTTAAAAAGATCGGTACGGCGGTAACGTGCAAGTAGTAAATATCTCTGTTTTTATGATACGCCCGTATTTCTAAAGAGATAGAATGTCCCTTTTTTACACGATGAAAGGAGTTAATCATTTCTTCTAAATCTTCTTCGTATATGAGTGAATAGTAAGGCTGGTTTAATAATTCATTCGTTTGATAACCGAGTAAAGTAGTACCAGCGTTATTTACTTTGAGAAAATTGCCGTATAAATCTAATGTGAAGATTGGATCTGGATGATGCTCGTATAAAGATTTAAACATTTGTTGATTATGATAGAGTTCATTCTTCTGTTCTACTAAATCTTCTGTACGTAGTTTAATTTGTTTCTCGAGTTCTGAGTTGAATTGCATTTGAGCTAGCAATAATATTTTATTTTGTTTTCGAACTAAACTATGACGTATGAGAACGAAAGAGAAAGTTATTATAAGACCAATTACTATAATAGGCCCAAAGACGTATTCAACTAATATAAAAAGAATAAGTGTTATTACTGAAATATAAGGCAATGATAATCGGATTGATTCACCAATTTTAGGTGTTAGTAGTACTTGCTCTTGTTTTTCAGGTTCTTTTGTATGGAGAATACAGGCGATTGCTACTAGTACTAAGGTTACTTGATAGAAAGGAGTAACTGTAAACATAGAATACTCTGGTATGAAGTATTTTATATAAGCATAAATCGCATCTATAGTAGCATATAAAATTAAAGCACTGCTAAGAAGCGCACCAACCTTTTTAGGTAATAAGGATAGTGGTTTGAATAAAAGATTGATTCCTATTAAGAGAAAGAGTAAATCAACCATTGGATAGGTAAGTTGAACAAATATGTCGATATAGGATGTTGTAAAAACGTGAATGGTTCGTTCAATAAGTAAGTAGTAACTTAAAGTAAATTGGGCTGTAACGATAATACAAATATCACATAGCATAAAAAGTTTTTCTAATAAATCTCGGTTATAAATGATTTCGTATAGAAAGGCAAATGCAAAAGTAACTAAAAAAAGTAAGTAAAAAAAGTCAGATGGATCAACGAACGTATAGAAGTCCTTTACAATTAAACGCTGATAGGCAACGACTATATCACCGATAAAATAAGAGAGAGCTCCAACGGATAATATAATCCAAAATAAACGAGATAGCCCTTCTTTCATGTTTGAAAAGTAAAGTATATAACTACAAGCGATAATATCAATTAATAGGGTACTCATTCCGATTAATAGCTGAAAAGGAAATGAATATTCATATAGAAAAGGCATCGCTACGTAGTGAATCGTTATAGACAGCAATACAATGCTTATAAGAATACTTACATGTGTTTGTTTTTTCATTTATATCACCTACGGTTTCTTGAAAAGCGTATATAAGTTTTATATTTATTTTGCACAGTTATAGCGAGTTGTAAAAATAGATTTTAATAATTCTTGTTTCTGTCTCCCAACATATCGACATAGGAATTTGAAGTTTGCTATAATGATTAGAATAGTTGCATTATTTAGAAAAATTTAAAAATAATAATTACTGCAACTAGGACATATTGTTTACTATGTGAACTTGTTCTTAATTTAGGGGGGAGGGTTTCACAATGGCAAGTGTATATGAAAATAGTTATATGATCGTTTTGATTTTCTTGCTATTAGGTATATTGCTGCCGGTAGTGGCTCTTACATTAGGAAGGATGCTGCGCCCAAATAAGCCAAGTGCAGCAAAGGCGACGACGTATGAGAGTGGAATTGAGCCGTTTCATGATGCAAATATTCGGTTTCATGCTCGTTATTATATTTTCGCTTTATTGTTTGTGATCTTTGATGTAGAAACTTTATTTTTATATCCTTGGGCTGTTGCGTATGACAAGCTAGGTTTATTTGCATTAATTGAAATGCTCATCTTTGTTGTAATGTTGCTAGTTGGATTAGCGTATGCTTGGAAAAAGAAGGTGTTACAATGGTTATAAATTTTGAGGAATTACATCCAAATGAGCGAGTAGAATTAGAACGAAATATCTTTTTTTCTACATTGGAGCAGTTGAAAGGATGGGCGAGGAGCAATTCTTTATGGCCAATGACATTCGGACTGGCGTGCTGTGCAATTGAAATGATGGGAGTAGGCTCATCACATTACGATTTAGATCGATTTGGGTCATTTTTTCGGACTTCACCAAGACAATCGGACGTCATGATTGTATCGGGAACAGTAACGAAGAAGATGGCTCCTATTGTTCGGCGCTTATATGATCAAATGCCCGAACCGAAATGGGTTATTGCGATGGGATCTTGTGCGACAGCAGGTGGTCCGTATGTAAATTCATATGCTGTTGTGAAAGGTGTAGACCAAATCGTACCAGTTGATGTGTATATTCCTGGTTGTCCCCCAAATCCGGCTGCATTAATTTATGGAATTAATAAATTAAAAGAAAAAATTCGTTACGAAGCAAAGACCGGGAAGCAGGTGACGAATAAATGAGTAATCCAAACAAAGACTTAGAGGATCTGAAAAAAGAAGCAGCTAGGCGTGCAAAAGAAGAAGCGAGAAAACGCCTTGTAGCGAAACAAGAGGCGGAAATAAGTGAGCTGGAGGCAGAAAATCAAGAAAAAGAGAAAGCGCTACCAAAAAATAATGATATTACTATAGAAGAAGCAAAACGACGTGCAGAAGCGGCGGTGTTAGCGAAGCAGAAAAGAGAAGGAACAGAAGAGGTAACGGAAGAAGAAAAAGCGAAAGCAAAGGCAGCAGCAGCGGCAGCAAAAGCAAAAGCGGCGGCGTTAGCGAAGCAGAAAAGAGAAGGAACAGAAGAAGTAACGGAAGAAGAAAAAGCAAAGGCAAAGGCAGCGGTAGCAGCAAAAGCAAAAGCGGCGGCGTTAGCGAAGCAGAAAAGAGAAGGAACAGAAGAGGTAACGGAAGAAGAAAAAGCGAAAGCAAAGGCAAAGGCAGCGGCAGCAGCAAAAGCAAAAGCGGCGGCGTTAGCGAAGCAGAAAAGAGAAGGAACAGAAGAAGTAACGGAAGAAGAAAAAGCGAAAGCAAAGGCAAAGGCGGTGGCAGCAGCCAAGGCAAAAGCGGCAGCATTAGCGAAGCAGAAAGCTTCGCAAGGTGATGGGGATTCGGGAGATGAAAAGGCAAAGGCAATTGCAGCAGCAAAAGCGAAAGCAGCAGCGGCTGCAAGAGCGAAGACAAAGGGAGCTGAAGGTAAGAAAGAGGATGAGCCGAAGCGGGAAGAAACGTCCGTAAATCAGCCGTATTTAAATCAGTATGTTGAGGCTATTAGGGAGAAGGTAGGAGAGGGTGCATTAGTAGATTCCTACATTAATAAACTGTCAAAGGATGTGCCGACTCTTGTGGTGGATCCCGAAAAATATTATGAAGTGATGGAGTCACTGCGATTCCATGAAGGACTTGCTTTTGATTACATGTCAGAGCTACATGCGACGGATTTTGTGACACATATGGAAGTATATGTTCATTTGTTTTCATATGGTAAGAAACAATCGGTAGCGGTGAAGGTAAAGCTAGACCGGGAAGAACCGCAAGTTGAATCTGTGACAGCGCTTTGGAAAGGGGCTGACTGGCCGGAGCGAGAAGCATACGATTTGCTCGGCATTGTATTTAAAGGGCATCCGAATTTAACGCGTATTTTAATGCCAGATGATTGGGTAGGACATCCGCTTAGAAAAGACTATGAACCGTATGATGTGGAGGTGTAGCTATGATCCGTACGGAAGAGATGCTTTTGAATGTAGGACCTCAGCATCCGAGTACACATGGTGTGTTCAGGCTCGTAATTAAGATTGACGGGGAAATTATTAGAGAAGCTACACCGGTTATTGGGTATTTGCATCGCGGGACGGAAAAAATCGCTGAGAGCTTACAGTATACGCAAATTATCCCTTATACAGATCGAATGGACTATTTATCAGCCATGACGAATAATTACGTCATTTGCCATGCTGTAGAGACGATGATGGGACTTGAAATTCCGGAGCGTGCCGAATACTTGCGAGTACTTGCGATGGAGCTAGGGAGAATTGCAAGCCATCTCGTTTGGTGGGGGACGAATCTTCTTGATATAGGAGCGGTCAGCCCGTTTTTGTACGCGTTTCGTGAACGAGAGATGATTATAAATTTATTAAATGAATTATGCGGGGCACGGCTTACTTTTAACTATATGAGAGTTGGCGGTGTGAAGTGGGATGCGCCAGATGGTTGGATTGAAAAGGTGGAAGAGTTTGTTCCGTATATGAGAGAGCAATTGGCAGGTTATCATGATCTTGTTAGCGGTAATGAGATTTTCTTAAATCGTGTGAAAGGCGTTGGTATATATAGCGCGGAAGAAGCGATTTCGTATTCTTTAAGCGGAGCAAATTTGCGGTGCACTGGAGTAAACTGGGATCTTCGCAAAGACGAGCCGTATTCGATTTATGATCGTTTTGATTTTGATATTCCTGTTGGAAGCGTGGGAGATGCTTGGGATCGCTACGTTTGCCGAATGCAAGAAATCGAGGAGTCTTTAAAGATTGTTGAGCAAGCAGTTCAGCAGTTCCCAAAAGATGGAGCAGTGCTGGCAAAAGTACCGAAAATTATTAAGGCACCTAAGGGAGAAGCGTTTGTACGTATCGAATCGCCGCGCGGAGAGATTGGTTGTTACATCGCTAGTGACGGAAAGAAAGAGCCGTACCGTTTGAAGTTTCGTAGGCCATCTTTTTATAACTTGCAAATTTTACCGAAGTTATTGAAAGGTGAAAACATCGCTAATTTAATTACGATTTTAGGTGGAGTTGATATTGTACTTGGGGAGGTTGATGGCTAATGATTGAGACGCTCTTACAATCACCTTCAAGCTGGACGAATTTCTTCATTTTTTTCGGATTAGCGGTGCTTCTACTATTTGCAGTCCTTGGCTTCGTTACATATGGAATTTTGGCAGAACGGAAAGTGATGGGGTTTATGCAAGGGCGGATTGGACCAAACCAGGTTGGAGGCCGATTCGGTTTACTGCAAACGGTAGCTGATGTTTTAAAACTATTATTGAAAGAAGATAGTATTCCGAAAGCAGCAGATAAACCACTGTTTATATTAGCGCCTGTCATTGCATTTGCGCCAGCATTTATGGTGCTGGCAGTTATCCCGTTCACTGATAAATTTCAATTTGCCGATATTGGAGTCGGGCTACTTTATTATATCGCTGTTTCCGGTATTACGACGATAGGTGTTGTAACTGGGGGATGGGCATCGAATAATAAATATTCCCTTTTAGGAGGGATGCGTGCGGCGGCGCAAATGATTTCTTATGAGATTCCGCTCGTAATGAGTGTAATTGGTATCGTGTTGTTAGCTGGTAGCCTGAATTTAAATGAGATTGTAGCGGCGCAGGAGAAGGTTTGGTACATTTTCGTGCAGCCAATTGGCTTCGTCGTTTTCTTAATTGCAGCAGTTGCAGAGTTAAATCGGACGCCATTCGATTTGCCAGAAGCGGAGTCAGAACTTGTTTCTGGATATCATACGGAATACTCAGGTTTTCGCTGGGCGTTTTTCATGCTTTCAGAGTACGTATATTTCTTCGGGATGGCATCGTTAATTACAGTGCTCTTTTTAGGCGGATGGAATCCAGTCATGTTTCTTGGATTTATCCCAGGTGCCGTATGGTTTGCTTTGAAATTTAGCAGTGTAGTCTTTCTATTAATTTGGTTCCGCGTTACGTTCCCGCGTATAAGAGGTGACCAGTTAATGGAGTTTGGATGGAAAGTATTATTGCCGATTGCACTTGCAAATATTTTCTTAACGGCATTGATTAAGGAGTTATTCTTCTAATCTATGAGGGGGGTGCCAGTAAGAGATGAAGGGACTATTTAAAGGATTAAAATATACACTAAGTAATTTGAGCAAGAAGAAGGTAACGTATGATTATCCAAATCAACCGTTGCCGTTGCCAGACCGTTTTCGGGGGATTCAAAAATTCTATCCGGAGAAATGTATTGTTTGTAATCAATGCTCTAACATTTGTCCGACAGACTGTATTCAGTTAACAGGAAAGAAACATCCGGATCCTACGAAAAAAGGAAAAATTATCGACACGTATGATATTAATTTTGAAATTTGTATTCTTTGTGATTTATGTACAGAAGTTTGTCCGACAGAGGCGATTGTCATGACAAATAACTTTGAGCTCGCGGAATATTCACGTGATGACTTATTTAAAAATTTGCAGTGGCTTGACGAAAACGACGAAAACGTCAGGAAGGAGAATAAGGCATGAATGGCGAGTTTGTAGCATTCTTTATACTATCCTTGACTGCAATTATCGGCGGTGTTCTTATGTTGAACTTAACGAAAGTTATGCACATGATGCTAGCTCTCGTTCTAACATTTCTCAGCATTGCAGGTTTGTATTTTCTTTTATCAGCCGAATTTATAGGCGTTGCACAAATTTTACTTTACTCTGGTGCAATCACAATTATTATGATTTTCGGCATTATGTTAACGAAACATAACGCGGAAAATGAATCGCGTCTTACTCTTCGAAAATGGATTATCTTCTTTGCGGTTGTAGCATTTGGAGCGGTTATGTATTTCGCTGTTAATAATATTGATTTTGCAAATGAGAGCACACAAGGAAGTTTACCTCTCCATGAAAACAACACACTTCAAATCGGTACGCTTCTCTATTCAAAATATATTATCCCATTTGAACTAACTTCAGTTATTTTACTTGTAGCACTCGTTGGCGCGATTATACTTGCGAAAAAGGACGAGAAAGAGGAGGATTCCAATGAGTAGCGTTCCGGCTTCTGCATATTTAACACTTGCGATTATTTTGTTTTGCATCGGCCTATTTGGAGCTTTAACAAAGCGGAATACAGTAATCGTATTAGTTTGTATCGAATTAATGCTAAATGCTGCTAATTTAAACTTAGTGGCGTTTAGTAAATTAGGCTTATTTCCGAATTTAACAGGTCAAATTTTCTCACTGTTTACGATGGCTGTAGCGGCAGCGGAAGCGGCGGTAGGACTCGCTATTTTAATTGCTTTATATCGTAATCGTACGACAGTTCAGGTGGATGAAATGGATACGCTCAAAGGATAGCATTGTGACCGAAAAAGGGGGAAGGAAACAATGATCGATTATGCATGGCTCATACCGCTTTTCCCACTCGTTTCGTTTTTGTTACTTATTATATTCGGGAAGAAAATTAGAGAAGGAAGCAGTGTACTTAGTATTTTTTTCGTCTTTCTCTCCTTTATACTTGCGGTACTTGTGTTAATAGAAAGATTTTCAGAAGCAAGCGTGAAGCATAAGTGGGTGTGGCTTAGAGCTGGAGATGTGGATATATCATTTGGCTTTGAAGTGACTGCATTAGGAGCTTTAATGTTGTTTATCGTTACGCTTGTGAGTCTGCTTGTACATGTGTATTCGAAAGGTTATATGAAAGGTGATGAACGATTACCAACCTTTTACGCATATTTAGGACTCTTTACATTTGCGATGTTAGGGCTTGTTATATCAACGAATTTATTACAGCTTTATATATTTTGGGAATTAGTTGGCCTTGGCTCATTTTTACTTATCGGTTTTTATTTCTTTAAAGAAGAAGCGAAGACTGCTGCAAAAAAGGCTTTTATTATGACCCGTATTGGGGATGTTGGTTTATTTATCGGGATGATTTTAATTTTTTGGTACGCAGGTAGTTTTGAATATGACGCAATATTTAGGGCGATTTATACAGGGGATCTACCTCCTTACATGATTACAATAACGGCGATATTAATTTTTATCGGGGCGATGGGGAAATCAGGTCAGTTCCCGCTTCACACGTGGTTGCCAGATGCAATGGAGGGGCCAACGCCCGTGTCGGCACTTATTCACGCGGCGACGATGGTTGCAGCGGGCGTATATTTAGTAGCGACGATGTTTCCATTATTTTCGGCAAGTGCGGTAGCGATGCAGACAGTGGCAATTGTCGGAGCTTTCACTGCAATCTTTGCGGCCTCTATCGGCCTTGTACAAACAGATATAAAGAGAGTACTTGCTTATTCTACAGTTAGCCAGCTCGGGTATATGATGCTCGCGTTAGGTTCTGCTGGTTATGTAGCTGGTATATTCCATTTGACGACACATGCTTTTTTTAAAGCACTACTATTTTTGGCAGCAGGAAGTGTAATTCATGCCGTGCATACGCAAAACATTAACAAAATGGGCGGTTTACAGAAGAAGATGAAAGTAACTGGTACGCTATTTTTGATAGGTACACTTGCAATTAGTGGGGTTCCACTCCTTTCTGGGTTCTTTAGTAAAGATGAAATTTTGGCTGCGACTTGGATGAATGGTAATTACTTTTTATTCGTATTAGCAGTACTTGCGGCATTCTTAACGGCATTTTACATGTTTCGTCTATACTTCCTTGTCTTTATTGGGGAAGCGAAGACGAAGGAAGATGTGCATGAGTCGCCCCGCATTATGACGTATCCAATGATTGTTCTCGGCGTTCTCGCAGTAGTGGCAGGATATATAAATACACCATGGTTTGGGACGTTTCTCGGAGATTGGTTGACGAAAGATGTAGGGTTTAAGGTTGAAGAAGCGCATGGACCAGTTTGGATTATGATTGTTGCGACGCTCGTTTCATTTGCGGGAATCGCTCTTGCATATTCCATATATGGCAAGAAATCAATTTCTAGAGAGTGGGCTGGGGGTACGGGAACCTCGCTTTATAATCTTTTGAAAGAAAAATATTATGTGGATGAACTATACAACATGACGGTGATCCCTATTACGAAAGGAATCGCTCGTGTGCTTCGCTTATTTGAAGTGTATGTAGTCGAAGGAATTGCAGTTTTAATTGCAAGTGTAGTTAAAGGCACAAGTAACCTTGGCTCGAAACTTCAAAACGGGAATGTACAAGTGTACGGTACTGTAACGGCGGTTTCGCTCGCTGTACTCGTCATTATTTTGCTCTATACGGGAGGGGATTTACGATGAATGATTTGTTGTTAACGTTCTTCATTTTTTCCCCGCTTTTAGGAATTTTATTGCTTGTATTAACACCGAAAAAGGAATTGCGTACAGTGCGGGCGCTTGGCTTATTTGGGACGGCACTTCCATTTGGAATCGCCATCGTCCTCGCTTGTACATATGCTTCTGGAAAGAGCTTGTCACTATTTGATGAAAAGGTGAAATGGATTAAGTTCGGAGATTTTACAGCGGTGGATAAAAGGTGGTTTTCTATTTATTACGAGCTCGGTATTGATGGTTTGTCGCTTGTCATGATGGTACTGACGGCTCTTCTAGCGATGCTTGCAGCAATTGCAGCCTTTTCTATTAAAAGCAATTTAAAAGCATTTTATATGCTGTTACTCATGCTAGAAATAGGGATGCTCGGCGTCTTTGCTGCTCAAAATTTAATGTTGTTTTTTATCTTCTTTGAAATTACGTTGCCACCCATGTTCTTATTAATTGGGAAGTGGGGAAAATTGTCGAGTGAAAAGGCTGCTTATAGTTATTTAATATATAACGGTATTGGCTCAGCTATTTTGCTCATTGTTTTCTCAATTTTGTTCGCGAAAACAGGTACAACAAATATTGTGGAGCTGAAAGAGATATTAAGAAGCGTAAGCGCAGGGGGAGAACTCGTCATCCCAAGTAGCTTGCAGCTTGGTGTATTTATTGCCATAATGATTGCCTTTGCAATTAAACTACCTGTTTTTCCGTTGCACCGCTGGATGGTCAATGTACACATAGAAGCGCATCCAGCTGTAGTTATGCTTCATGCGGGTGTTTTGTTAAAGATTGGAGCGTACGGTATTATTCGCTTCGGGAAAGGGTTATTCCCGGAATATTTTCACGATGTTGCAACGCTAATTGCGATATTAGGCGTAATTAATTTATTATACGGTGCCTTTTTAGCGCTCATCCAAACGGACTTTAGGAAAGTACTCGCTTACTCTAGTATTTCGCATATGGGAATTGTATTAATGGGACTTGCGTCACTTAATGCACCTGGTACACAAGGAGCGCTATTCCAAGTTGTATCACATGGTTTAATTGCAGCCTTGCTCTTCTTCTTGCTAGGTGTTATAGAACAACGATTTGGAACTTCGGATATTACGGTGCTAGGCGGACTTGCGAAAAGTGTACCGATACTTAGCGGATTCTTTTTAGCAGGAGGAATGGCATCACTTGGATTACCAGGGATGTCTGGGTTTGTTAGTGAATTTCTTGCCTTTCTCGGTTTATTTCAAGGAGAGCCCGTCATTGCTGCAGTCGGTGTGATTGGCATCATTTTAACCGCTGTATACGTATTAAGAGCGACACTTCAAGTGACATTTGGAAAGAAAGAATGGGAAGCAAAATCTGATATACACGGATGGGAGTACGTCCCTGTTTTACTACTTATCTTTTGTATTATTGCAATTGGGGTTATGCCAGAGATACTAGGGGATCCGCTTCAAAATACATTGAAAACATTGGGGGTGAAGTAGGATGGATATGAATACGTTACTTAGCTTATCGTGGCATCTAATGGTGCCAGAATTCATTATTCTCGGGGCCGCCATCCTTCTTTCCATATGTGATTTGTTTTTTAAGCTGAACCATAGATATGTAGCTCTTGGTGCGATCGCTGCCATCGTATTAGCAATTGTTTCATTAATTACGCTATATAGCGAACCAGCTGGAGATATTTTAAATGGATCGTTTGTGTTAGATGGATTTTCAAAAGGGTTTAAAACGTTGTTATTAGGCGCCTCAGCTCTCATTTTATGCATCGCAATGAGCGATGATAAGAAGAATCCGATTGAAGATAAGGGCGAATATTATTACTTATTTTTAATGGCACTCCTTGGCGCGATGTTCATGGCTTCTAGTGTTGACTTTATCACCCTTTTCGTTGGTTTAGAGTTACTTTCACTTTCTTCTTATATTTTAGTCGGAATACGAAAAAAGAACCGTGCATCAAATGAAGCGGCAATGAAATATGTCATTAGCGGAGGAATTGGAACGGCGATCACGCTCTTCGGAATGAGTTATTTATACGGTATTACAGGTTCAACTAACATTGTAGATATGCAAAAGGTACTCACTGGGGAGCTCGCTAGTGGTATTCAGTTATTGCTAGCTCTCGCATTTCTTTTATTGCTAGTCGGTCTCTCATTTAAAATTGCCACAGTGCCGTTTCATATGTGGGCACCTGATGTGTATGAAGGAGCGACTACACCTGTTACCGCTTTTCTTGGAACGATTTCTAAAATTGCTGGGTTCCTACTCATTATTCGTTTGTTCCTTATGGTTTTTGCAAGTGTATTAATACAAGGAGATATGCAATCTTTATATGGGCATATGAGTATATATATTGCGGTGCTAGCAAGTATAACGATGATTGTTGGGAATGTAGTCGCGTTAAAACAATACAACATAAAACGTTTATTTGCTTATTCAGGTATTGCGCATGCTGGGTATTTGCTCGTTCCACTTGTGGCATTATCACCATTTACGCTGGATAGCATGTGGTTTTATATGCTGGCATACATGCTTATGAATATAGGCGCGTTTGCCATTATCCACAGCTTAATCTTACAAAACGATAAGGAAAATATAACGATTTTCACCGGATTATATAAGAAATCACCATTTGCAGCGATCATGATGACAATCTTTATTTTATCGCTGGCCGGGATACCAGGGACGGCTGGCTTCATTGGAAAGATTAACATCTTTTTAGGCGCGCTTCATGTAGAGCCAGCACATTACGTACTAGCTTCGATTATGATGGGTACGACAGTTGTTTCATTCGTATATTATTTCCGTATTTTACAACAAATGTTTTTCCGCACCGGAGAGACAGAAGAGAGGATACGGTTACCGTTAAATATAAAGGTTGTTATGAGTCTTTGTGCAATTTCGATTGTAATACTAGGGATTATGCCGATGATTGGGTACAATTTCTTTTATGAATATTTTCCATTAATGAAAGATTTCTTCTTCTTAGGGAACGTGGTACAATAGTGAAAATAAAAGGTGTGGAGTCAGTACTCTGCGCTTTTTATTTTGTGTTAACTTGTAATGTAGATATACGTTTTTTGAAAGAAAATCACGATGTAAAATGTAAGATGTCTATGTGCATTTGAAAAAGTGTGGCTCCTACTTATTATGGTATCGTTTTTATATTCTTTCATAAGTAGTAGCTGAGTAAAAAGGGGTCGATTTTTTGGCACAACTTTTAGGGCAACAAGCACTGATTGCCATTGTTTCGCATTTATTGTTTATTACCATTACGTGGTGGGCTTTGCAAGGCATTCACATTGAGCGTTTAATGAAGTCCGGAAAAGTGCTGCAGACGCGAGTATTACTCATCTTAATTACAATTGCAATTGGGACATCTGTAAGTAACTTTTTCCTTGATTATTTAGGCTATTCGAAGAGTTTAACGTATTTAGTAAAGTAAGTGTATAGAACCTCAAATCTCCGTTAACAATGGGGATAGGAGGGGATGAAATTGAAGCTTAAAGCCATTCTTATTGTTGCACTTAGTGTTGTTTTATTTTTGGTTGGATATAGAGAGATGAAACCGATAAGCGATGAACAGAAAATGGAGAGCATGATTAAGGCTTTAGAGAAAAATGATGCTAAAGTAGAAAAATGGTCATGGTTAGCTAGAGAAACAAAAACAATTTCTAATATACATACGTTTCAAAAGTTGTTAAACGATGTGAAGGACAAGGCAAATATTCAAAAGTGGGAAGTAGAGCAATCTCCAGATGGATATAAAGCTACATCCTATAAAAAGTTTGCTTCTCATGAAGAACGAGTAGTAGTAACTTGGAGTAAAGAAAATACTAAAGAAAACACTTTCATTATCTTTGAAGTAAGTGGGGCGAAATGGGACCCGAAGTATGTTCAAAAAGTGGATAAAATTTTTAGTGAAAAACCTATAATTTACACTTGTGTTCAAGGTGTACTGAATGATAAGATTGAAGGTGTTTTGCAAAATAAAACCAATCAGGTTTTGAAAGATCTTTCAGCAAGAGCGATCGAACAAGTAGAAGAAAGAGCATTTGTGTCAGTCTCCGCATACAATAAAAAGTGGGATGACGCTCTTTCAACAAATAGAGAGAAAATAAATGTGCAAATAGCAATACGTTCTACAGACAACAAAGATACAATTGTGGTTGGCACACCGATCATAACTTCTGAGTATTGAGTGAATAGATACTGAAAAAAGGACACGGAGGGGAATAATTTGGAAAAGATCATCGTCCGTGGCGGAAAGCGGTTAAACGGCACAGTGCGTGTTGAGGGCGCAAAAAATGCTGTATTACCTATAATCGCTGCAGCCCTATTAGCGAGTGATGGAAAGAATGTACTATCTGAAGTACCAGTTTTGTCTGATGTATACACAATTAATGAGGTATTACGTCATTTAAATGCTGAAGTCGTATTTGAAAATAATCAAGTAACAATCGATTCTTCTAAAGAACTAAACATTGAAGCACCATTTGAATATGTACGTAAAATGCGTGCATCTGTTCAAGTAATGGGACCATTATTAGCACGTAATGGTCGTGCTCGTATTGCACTTCCTGGTGGATGTGCAATCGGTTCACGTCCAATTGACCAACATTTAAAAGGCTTCGAAGCAATGGGAGCAAAAGTACAGGTTGGTAACGGTTTTGTTGAGGCATATGTTGAGGGAGAACTAAAAGGAGCTAAAATCTACTTAGACTTCCCAAGCGTAGGCGCGACAGAAAACATTATGTCTGCAGCTACATTAGCAAAAGGGACAACAATTCTTGAAAACGCAGCGAAAGAACCAGAAATCGTTGACTTAGCTAACTTCTTAAATGCAATGGGAGCGAAAGTACGCGGAGCTGGAACTGGAACGATTCGTATCGAAGGCGTTGATAAATTATATGGTGCAAACCACTCTATTATTCCTGACCGTATTGAAGCGGGAACATTCATGGTTGCAGCAGCAATTACTGGTGGAGACATCTTAATTGAAAATGCTGTACCTGAACATTTACGCTCAATTACAGCGAAAATGGAAGAAATGGGTGTTAAAATTATTGAGGAAAACGAAGGTGTACGTGTTATCGGCCCAGATAAGTTAAAAGCGGTTGATATTAAAACTATGCCTCACCCAGGTTTCCCAACAGACATGCAATCACAAATGATGGCATTATTACTACAAGCTGATGGAACAAGCATGATTACAGAAACGGTATTCGAAAACCGCTTTATGCACGTTGAAGAATTCCGTCGTATGAATGCTGATATTAAAATTGAAGGTCGTTCTGTTATTATGAACGGTCCAAACAGCTTACAAGGTGCTGAAGTAGGCGCAACTGATTTACGTGCTGCAGCTGCATTAATCTTAGCTGGTTTAGTATCAGAAGGTTATACTCGTGTAACTGAGTTAAAACATCTTGACCGTGGTTATGTAGATTTCCATAAGAAATTAGCTGCATTAGGTGCAACTATTGAACGTGTAAACGAAAAAGTAGAAGAAGTGAAAGAACAAGAAGTTTCTGATCTTCACGCTTAATTGAAATAGTCTCTATGTCTTTTGACATAGGGGCTATTTTTTTTGGGGTTATTACTGTTATAGTCAATAAATTCTATACTTATGCACGTACCAGTAAAAATATTTAGAAAATTTCCGTTTTATGCTCTTCCTCCTTAAGTATGTTCTAAAAGAAAGAGTTGTTCCATAAGAATGAATGGAGTAAAGCTTTTATATTGGGGGAAAATAGGATGAAATTTTCAAAGCCGCTTTTTATTACAGTAGCGCTCTTAATAGCGCTCGTTATCATTGTACCTGCAGCCCTTGTTATCCCATTTGCGAAAGCAAAAGTAGGGGAAGAAACGGCCTCTAAAACTCCTCCAGCGATAGAAAGTATACCAGCTCCAGGAAAAGTAGATACAGCGGTTCAAGTTGCTGTATATCGTGAGAAACAGAAGAAGGTAGAATCATTGCCTATGGAGGAGTATGTGACCGGTGTAGTAGCTTCTGAGATGAATGCCAGTTTTGAAATAGAGGCACTAAAGGCACAGGCATTAGCAGCGAGAACATTTGTAGTACAACGTATGCTAAGCGGAGGAAAGAAAAATAATGCGGACGTGACAGATACGGTGAAAGATCAAGTGTACAAAAGTAAAGAAGAATTGAAGAAGCAATGGGGCAATAACTACGAAAATAATTTGAAGAAAATCGAAGAAGCCGTTTCGAAAACCGCAGGACAAGTTTTAACATATGATGGAAAACCAATTTCAGCATCCTTTTTTTCAACGAGTAATGGTCGAACAGAAAATGCAGCTGACTATTGGGGAAATGATTATCCGTACTTAAAGAGTGTAGATAGTCCGTGGGATCAAGCCTCTCCAAAGTTTACGAACGAGCAAACATTTACAGTAGCTGATTTTCAAAAACGTCTCGGTGTGAAAGTACTAGCAGACGGGAAGGTTGGAAATATTAAAGACCTTACGGAAGGAAAGCGCGTAAAGGATGTAGCTTTTCAAGGAAAAACATTAACAGGAAAAGAAGTTCGTGAAAAGTTAGATTTACGTTCTTCTGATTTCACGTGGAAACAACAAGGAGATAAAATCATCGTTACGACGAAAGGCTTTGGTCACGGCGTTGGTATGAGTCAATACGGGGCGAACGGCATGGCAGCGGAAGGAAAGAAATATACAGATATCGTCGCTCATTACTATAAAGGCGTTGAAATAAAGACGATGAATGATTATGAAGGAAAATTGATGGTGAAGAAATAGGTGTCAGAACTCTGGCATCTATTTTTTTGTTTGAAATAGGATAATTTTCCATTAATTATTTGATATAATAGGATAAAAAGTATTTGGAGGAGACGGAATGGCGCTACTGGAGTTGAAACAGTTAGAGAAGACGAACCAGTTACCAGAAATTGAGCTAAAGGTTGAAAAAGGACAATGTATTGTTTTGCAATGCAATAATCATACAGCTAAAGTGTTACACTGCATCATTATTGGTGAAGAAGAAGCTTCGACTGGCAATGTACTGTTTGAAGGAGAAGCAATTGGAAAGAAAAATTATTCCCGCATCGGTTTTTGTTTTTTGAAAGATGAAGCATATGATCGTTTGAAGGTGAAGGAATACTTTAAGTTTTTAATAGGGCTTTATGAATCAAAGATAAGTATAGAAGAAGTTGTGCAGCCTGTTGGTCTCCTAGATAAACTAAACGTTAAAATAGAAAAACTATCATTTTCAGAGAAGCGTCGTCTTCATATTGGACGAATTATGATTCATAATCCGGATTTAGTCATTTTGGAAGAACCGGAGCAAAATGTAGATACAGAGAGTACGGTTATTATTCGAAAAGCAATTATGAAAATGAAAGAGCAAGGAAAGGCAATCTTTATTACGTCATCATTTCTATCGGATGCCCTTTCGTTAACAGAGGATGTATACATATTAAACAACGATGGTGTGAAAAAGATAGAAATTGAGCAAGAGGAAGTGGAAGAAGTCGATGAAGAAAAAGTCATTCAAATGATTCCTCAAATGAAGTTAGAAAGAATACCAGCGAAAGTGAACGATAAAATCATTTTACTTGATCCGATGGAAATCCATTTCATTGAAACGCAAAACGGAGTAACGCATATTCACGTTCGTGAAGGTGATTTCGTATGTGCATTAACATTAAGTGAACTAGAAGCAAGATTAACAGGTTTTGGTTTCTTTAGATGTCATCGCTCGTACCTTGTGAATTTACAAAGAGTACGAGAAGTGATTACGTGGACTCGTAATAGTTTTAGTTTAATTTTGGATGATGAAAGAAAAAGTTCAATCCCGCTTTCGAAAGGACGCATGGATGAATTAAAAGGCTTGATTGGGCTATAAAAAATGCTCCAATAAGCTTAACATGCGATTCATTCACCGGTAAAAATACTCCTTTTACCGGTATTTTACTGCGTAAACCCTTTGTTTTTCATATGATTGAGTCAAGAAAAGCGAAACAAACGAACGAAAAGCGCTAAAGCGACTTTCATCTATAAAGAAGAAAAACAAAGGGGATGAAGAAATGACATTGGCAATTGAAATGAAAGATGTAATGAAAAGTTTCGACGGAAAAACGGCACTTCAAAATGTAAATATTGAGGTGAAGCAAGGAGAGATTTTCGGATTCCTTGGACCGAGTGGATCTGGTAAGACGACAACAGTAAAGATTTTAACTTCTCAATTGCTTCATAGTGTTGGAACGGTAAGAGTATTAGGGAAAGATATTACAGGACCAAGTAGCATCGATTACAAACGAATTGGTATTTTAACAGATAACAGCGGCTTATATGAAAGACTTAGCATTTATGATAACTTACTATTATTTTGTGACTTATACGATTGTAAAAAAGAACGAATCGATGAAGTACTAGCACAAGTAAATTTATTAGATGATAAAAAAACACCAGTAAAGAAACTATCAAAGGGAATGAAGCAACGCGTCACACTAGCAAGAGCAATCCTTCATAAACCAGATATCCTCTTCTTAGACGAACCAACATCTGCACTCGATCCAGTAAACGTCCAAAACATTCATAAAATCTTAAAAGACTTAAATGAAGAAGGAACGACGATTTTCTTAACGACTCACAACATGGATGAAGCAGAAACGCTTTGTAACCGCATTGCCTTCCTTTGTGGCGGAGAAATTGTAGCGCTTGATACGCCAGAGAACCTACGCTTACAATACGCTAAGGACCAAATAGAGGTCGTATTAAAAGATAAACAAAAAGAAGTAGTGCAAAAAGATGAATTAGGCGCAAAACGTATTTCAGAATGGATGAAAAAGGGCGAACTGTTATCTATTCATTCATACGAACCAACGCTAGGCGATATCTTTATTGAAGTTACTGGGAGGGGATTATAATGACATTTTCAATGAAACGGTTTTCGGCTATTGTAAGAAAAGAAATAAATGATGCAGGTAAAAACTCACAAGTTATATTAATGGCGCTATTACCTATTCTACTTGCTGTATTCTATAGTAATATGGATTCTATAAAAGAGTTCTTTGCAGGTTTTGTTATTGTAATGACGATTACCATGGTGGGAAGTTATGTGCAAGCAATTATTATTGCAGAGGAGAAGGAAAAACACACGTTACGAGTATTGATGTTGTCTCCAGCAAGTCCAATAGAAGTTATTTTAGGTAAAAGTGTATTAACTGTATTTTTTGTACTAGCATCTAGTTTTATTAGTTTAGTGATTTTAGATACTTTTAAAGGAAATATTGGTATGCTAGTTATTATTATTTTAATAGGAACATTGTTATGTGTCGTTTTAGGTACTATAGTTGGCTTACTATCCCAAAATATAGCACAAACATCTATATTGGGGCTTCCGATTTTTATAATATTCATAATGGGGCCGATGCTACAAGAAATGGTTAAGAATGAATTTATTATAAAAGTAGTTAATCTTCTTCCGACAAATCATGTTATGGAGGCATTGCAAAAAGTTATAAAGGGAGAAGGGTTTATTGCGATTCAAGAACATATTTTAAACAATACAATTTGGACTATATGTCTTATCATTCTTTGTATTATTGTGTACAAAAAGAAACAATTAGACTAAAAACTGAGCCGAAACGCTCAGTTTTTTCTTTTTTTCTATCATTTCCTCGGAAATTTTACATTCCTTATACATATTTTTACAGATTTTGTCGAAAAGTAATTAGTTATACGTTGTATAGGATACGTGAATATTGTTCAAAATGATTGCTGAGGTGATGATGGAATGCGAGGAAGAAATAATAAAAAGTCGCAAAAGGTAGTACATTTATTTCAGAAAAGATGGGTGTTTCCGGCACTATACATTGCTTGTGCAGCGGTAATCTTAATGGTTGCGCTATGGTTCCAAGGAGCTAATCCGAAGAAGACTCCAAACCACGATCAAGCAACACCGTATACACAATCGGAAGATCCAGCAGTACCAGTAACGAAATCTTCAGAAGTAGTGAAAATGCCAGCTGCCGCGAATGCGGAAGTAGTCGTACAGAAGAAATTCTATGAAGATGCAGCAACTGAGGCGGAACAAGAAAAAGCACTTGTCTTTTATAACAACACATATTCCCCGAACAAAGGAATTGACATTGCTGCGAAGAATGGGAAAGAGTTCAATGTTGCTGCTGCTTTAAGTGGTACAGTAACGAAAGCTGAAAAAGATTCACTTCTTGGTTATGTTGTAACAGTTGATAGTGGAAATGGTGTAGCGGTATCTTATCAAAGCTTAGGCAGTGTGAAAGTAGAAAAAGGTGCAAGAGTTGCACAAGGTGAAGTATTAGGAACATCCGGTCTAAGTGCAATGAATAAAGAGGCAGGCTCTCACGTTCACTTTGAAGTACGTAAAGACAATGTGGCTGTGAATCCTGAACGTTACTTAAATAAATCAGTAACAGAAATTAAAGCTGATGCAGGTGCTGCAAAAGCTACGAATGCTTCTGGTAAAAAAGCTGACGACAAATCTCAAAAAGAAGAGAAGTCAACGAGCACGAAACCAGAAAATAAAACAGAAGACAAGTCTCAAAAAGAAGAGAAATCAACAAGCGGTTCAACTAGTGACAAAAAAGAAGAACCGAAGAAAGAAGAAAAATCAACAAATGGTTCTACACAATCATCTAACGATTCTTCTTCACAAGAATAAGAAAGTGAAAAAATCAGTTCTCACTAGGAGAGCTGATTTTTTTATTTCTATATAAAAATAATCAATTTCGAGAAAAAAGTTGCAAAAACAAGGAAAAATGACGAGATTCTCGAATATATATTACAAAAGGGAGGGGATACTGTGTCATTTTTATTTGTTCTGTCGACTGCTATTATTTTATTGTTTGTTTTATTCACTTTATATTATTATATTGCCGGTAAGAAAGAGGTTCCCCACCATCAGTTGTTAGAAGAAGAATTGGAACGAGAAGAATGACGCCTTTTATACAAGGTGTCATTTTTTTTGGCCATAATAGTCAGTTTTAACGTATTTCTCACAAAAAAACGTAATTTTTCTTAACTTAGTCCGCAAAAATAGTGAACATGTAGCATATATCAGTAGTGCGGGCAATACAATGGTATAAACCAAAGCAAAGAGAGTGTTTGAGGTGAGAAATCGTGAATCATTTCATTATAAATCCAAGAATGTTTAACGCTTACAAACAGCACTCACACTTACTTCTTAGTCGTATGCAGCGAGGCTCATTTCACCCTTCTCACATCCAAATTAGGGAGGCGAGTGGTGTGCACGATTACATCAAAGAGAGAACTATCAAGATTGGTAAGTATATCGTGGAGACAAGAAAGACAGTGCGTGTCATTGCAAAGGAATTTGGGGTATCAAAGAGTACAGTTCATAAAGATTTAACAGAACGTCTACCAGAGATTAATCCAGAGCTCGCAAATGAAGTAAAAGAAATTCTTGATTATCATAAGTCTATTCGTCATTTAAGAGGTGGAGAAGCAACAAAACAAAAGTATAGAAAAGAAGATGTAGAGAAGCCTGTACGTCAATAATGTTACAGTAGCAAACATTCCGTTCACATTCGGTAATATTTTTCAGAAGAATTCTTTTTGCGAATATTACGTTTCTGTTAAATTTATGATAAAATCAGAAATTAGGTGAAAAGAATTCGGGTGTAACCTGATTTTGAATATCGAGGAGGAAAAAACGGGAATGTTTGCGCGAGATATCGGAATTGACCTAGGTACGGCTAATGTATTAATTCATGTTAAAGGTAAGGGTATTGTATTAAACGAGCCATCTGTTGTGGCAATTGATCGTAATAGTGGTAAAGTATTAGCAGTCGGTGAAGAAGCGAGAAGTATGGTGGGACGTACGCCTGGTAATATTGTAGCAATTCGTCCGCTTAAAGATGGTGTAATAGCAGATTTCGAAATTACAGAAGCAATGTTAAAGTATTTCATTAACAAATTGGACGTAAAGAGCTTCTTTTCAAAACCTCGTATTTTAATTTGTTGTCCAACAAATATTACATCAGTAGAACAAAAAGCAATTCGTGAAGCTGCTGAACGTTCAGGTGGTAAAACAGTATTTTTAGAAGAAGAACCAAAAGTAGCCGCAGTTGGTGCTGGTATGGAAATCTTCCAACCAAGCGGTAACATGGTTGTTGATATTGGTGGAGGTACAACAGATATCGCTGTACTATCTATGGGTGATATTGTTACCTCTTCCTCTATCAAAATGGCTGGCGATAAGTTTGATATGGAGATCTTAAACTATATTAAACGTAAGTATAAGCTATTAATCGGGGAACGTACTTCAGAAGATATTAAAATTAAGGTTGGTACAGTATTCCCAGGTGCACGTAGCGAAGAACTTGAAATTCGCGGACGTGACATGGTAACAGGCTTACCACGTACAATTACAGTATGCTCTGAAGAAATTACAGAAGCATTAAAAGAAAATGCAGCTGTTATTGTACAAGCTGCAAAAGGCGTATTAGAGCGCACACCACCAGAATTATCTGCAGATATCATCGACCGCGGTGTTATTCTAACAGGCGGTGGAGCTTTACTACACGGTATTGACATGCTTCTAGCAGAAGAACTAAAAGTACCGGTATTAATTGCTGAAAACCCAATGCACTGCGTTGCGGTTGGTACAGGTATTATGTTAGAGAATATCGACAGATTACCAAAGCGTGCTTTGAGATAATTTGAAAGAACTAAGGCTGACGCCTTAGTTCTTTTTTTCATTTTTATATTTTTTTATTTTGCTTTTTTGCGAAAATGGAAGGAAAATAGAGAAATATGAAGGAAACAGGTAAAATATTCATATATATGGTTAAATTTAATATTTCCTTATTTGAAAACGTTTATAATATAATGAGTCGAATACGACATTAAGGCAAATAATGTTTCAATACATATTGCCTTTCCCTAATTTGGGCATACACTCTTTTCTACCTCCGTGTCAGTTGCAAAAATGTGCAACTATTTTAATGGAATAGAGTGTGTGCATTTTTTTTTAGGAAGTTGTGCTAAATATAAAATGTTACTTTGTAATGACAAATAATAAACAAAATGGGATAATAGCAATATGTCCAAGTGGTAAGACCAATATTACAAAAGGGGCGATTGTTACATGCTAAATATAGAACAAATTAAAGAAATCATTCCTCACCGCTATCCATTTTTACTTGTTGATAAAATATTAGAAGTAGATGAAGGAAAAAGAGCGGTTGGGATTAAAAATGTATCCGCAAACGAAGAATTCTTTAACGGACACTTCCCTGACTATGCAGTTATGCCTGGTGTACTTATTGTAGAAGCATTAGCGCAAGTTGGAGCAGTTGCAGTATTAAAGAAAGAAGAAAACCGCGGAAGACTTGCTTTCTTTGCAGGTATCGACAATTGCCGTTTTAAAAAACAAGTACGACCAGGTGATCAGCTTCGTCTAGAAGTAGAAATGACACGCGTACGCGGCCCGATTGGAAAAGGGAAAGCAATCGCAACAGTAGATGGTGAAGTTGCATGTGAGGCAGAAATTACATTTGCGATTGGTGATAAAAAAGAATAGAAATTAAAAAATCTCCTTGTGAAAAGACAAGGAGATTTTTTAATTTCTGCTATATAACGATGAAACGATAATTTACAAACTAATCAGAAAATAACTTGTAAATAGATGGGAATTACCATATACTTACTTTATTATTTATCTAGAAAACAGGATAAGTGATAAAGGTAATAAAGAAATAAGGGCATTGTCATATTGTTAAGGTACTTAAATAAGACAAAGTAGAATGTTATTGATTATGATGAAATGTGGGGAACTCAGCAAGAATATTAATTAGACGTATGAAATCGAGCATAAAAGAGAGAAAAGGGAAATGTCGCATTTCACAAAAGGAGATTATGAATATGTTCGGGAGAAAGAAAAGAAAACCATTACGACAATTAATTACACATAAAGAGCCTAAATCGCGTATTACAGAACAATACCGTAACATTCGTACAAACATTGAGTTTACATCTGTAGATAATCATGTTCGTTCTATCATTGTTACTTCAGCAGATCCAGGTGATGGGAAAACAACAACAATCGCAAACTTAGCAGTCGTTTTCGGACAACAAGGAAAGAAAGTTTTATTAATTGGAGCTGACTTGCGTAAGCCGACGATACAAAACTTATTTGCCATTCATAGTTCAAATGGGTTAACGAACTTATTATCAGGACAAGCAAAACTTATGCAATGCATTCAAAAAACAGATATAGAGAACGTATACTTAATGGCAGCAGGTCCAATCCCGCCAAACCCAGCAGAACTATTAGGGAGCCGGGCAATGGACGAGGCGTTGCTAGAAGCATATAACATGTTTGATATTATATTAATTGACACACCACCTGTCCTTGCGGTTACGGATGCACAAATACTTGCGAATAAATGTGATGGAATCGTACTCGTTGTACGCAGTGAAAAGACAGAAAAAGATAAAATCGTAAAAGCGAAACAAATATTAGATAAAGCATCAGGAAAACTACTAGGTGTTGTTTTGAACGATAAAAGAGAAGAAAAAGAGCAGTATGGTTATTACTGAAATATAAAAAAGCCAATAAGAAATACTTGTTGGCTTTTTTTCTCATTTTGAAATTTATTTCTCAAGTTACATAGCATAAAAAACGTGATATGATAAATAATTTGGAAAATCATTGGAATGTGTTGTCATATTTAAGATTATTTTGTAAGATTATACTTGTTTGTTATGAACAAATATAGAACTGAATTATTAAAAATAAAAAATGTAAGATTTATATGTTATAATTTTTCCTATGTGTAAATTTTAGAAAGTTGGAGGAACCTATGGAAGAAACAATTAGTCTAAAAGAGTTATTTCATATCTTAAAAAAACGTTTAGCAATGATCCTCGTAATCGCCTTTGGTGCAGCTATTGTAAGTGCTATCATTAGCTTTTTCTTCATGACACCAATCTATCAATCTTCGACGCAGATTCTTGTTAACCAGAAGAAGCAAGAAGGGGCAATGATTCAAGCTGGTGAAATTCAAACGAATATTCAATTAACGAATACATATAAGGTTATTATTAAAAGTCCAGTAATCTTAGAACAAGTGAATGAAAAATTAAATTTAAATATGACATCTCAAGCGCTAACAGGAAAGATTAATGTTGCGAATGAAAAGGATTCACAAGTAATCTCTGTAACAGCTGAAGATAAAGATCCAAAACTAGCTCGTGATATTGCTAATGCAACTGCAGATGTATTTAAAGGTGAAGTTGCAAAAATTATGAACGTTGATAACGTAACAGTATTATCTAAAGCAGAAGTTGCAGAAAATTTATCTCCAATTAAACCACGTCCAATGCTAAATGTAGCAATCGCTTTCGTTGTTGGTTTAATGGCTTCAGTTGGTCTTGCATTCTTACTAGAGTACTTAGATAACACAGTGAAAAAAGAAGAAGATGTAGAAAACTTACTTGGCTTACCAGTGTTAGGTATTGTTGCTCGTATGGATGAAGAAACAATGAACGTGAAATCACACGCTCCATCATCAAGAAAAGTGAGGGGACAAACAATTGGCTCTTAATTTATTTAAAAAGAAAAAGAATCATCGTCAACGTCGTCAATTAATTGCTCATCAACAACCGAAATCACCAATTTCAGAACAATATCGTAATATTCGAACGAATATTGAATTTGCAGCTATTGATACGAATTTACATTCATTAATGGTCACGTCTGCAAACCCAAGTGAAGGAAAAACGACAACGACAGCGAATATGGCAGTTGTTTTTGCTCAACAAGGAAAAAAAGTGTTATTAATTGATGCAGATATGCGTAAACCAGCAATGCATCAAATGTTCCAAGTAGATAATATTTTTGGACTCACGAACGTATTAACACATAGTGAACATTTAGAGAAGTGTGTACAAACGACATCTGTAGACAATCTACACTTTTTAGCCTGTGGCCCAATCCCACCAAACCCAGCCGAATTGTTAGGTTCAAAATCAATGAAAGAACTTCTTGGACAAGCATACAGCATGTATGATTTAGTTATTTTTGATATGCCGCCTATTTTAGCTGTTACCGATGCGCAAATCATGGCAAATGTATGTGATGCTTCTATTCTTGTTGTTCGTAGTGAATCAACAGAGAAAGAAACAGCAGTAAAAGCAAAGGGATTGTTAGAATCGGCTAAAGGTAAATTGTTAGGCGTCGTTCTAAACGATCGTGAACGTGAAGAAGGCTTATATTATTATTACGGTGCAAACTAATTAAAAGAGTGAGATATGGTTGAAACATATCTCCTTTTTTCCCTTGAACATGAGAAATCTCTCATATTCAAGGGAAAAAAGATTTTTATATGAGAGAGGGATGATGAAACAAATGATAGATTTACATTGTCACATTTTACCTGGTATCGATGATGGTGCACAGACAGTAACAGATAGTTTAGCAATGGCGCAACAAGCCGTGTCAGAAGGAATACATACAATTGTCGCAACGCCGCATCATCAAAATGGAAAATATGTAAATGAACGTACCTCAATTATTCATCACGTAAAACAACTAAATGATGACCTACAACAACATAATATTCCACTTACTATTTTACCTGGACAAGAGGTCAGGTTATATGGCGATTTATTAGAAGACTATGAAGCTGGTAAAATCGTTACTTTAAATGAAACAAATAAATATATATTCATTGAATTTCCATCGAATCACGTACCACGTTATGCCGAACAATTATTATACGAATTACGTGTAAAGGGAATGATTCCAATTATCGTTCATCCAGAACGTAATGCCGAGTTAATCGAGCGGCCAGATAAGTTATATAACATTGTAAATAAAGGGGCATTAACGCAAGTAACGGCAGGCAGTTTATTAGGGAAATTTGGCAAGAAAATTAAAAAATTTTCACTACAACTTGTAGAACATAATTTAACACATATGGTCGCTTCAGATGCACATAATACGACGTCAAGAGGATTTCATTTAGCGGAAAGCTATGAATTAATTGAGAAAGAATTCGGAATGAATGTTATGAGTGATTTGAAAGAGAATCCGTACTTATTAATTAGCGGGAAGACAATTTACAAAGAAGATCCAGAACAAATTCGACGTAAAAAATTGTTCGGTATTTTTTAAATAAGAATTGGTGATGTCTCCTAACCGTTATCAATGGGGGCACTCGGTCGTGCTGTGGGTAGAAATTTTTATTTCGCACCTACCTTAGACGCTTGTCGTCGGGAGTATGACGTGAGGATGGGTTAGATGCCCATAATTTATTTACGGTAGAAACTCTACCTATGGAGTTATAAATATGACTCCATAGATAGGGTTTTTGTTATTGCTACATATAAATATTAAAATGCGGAGGGTTATAATTGAAAAAAGTAAGAAAGGCAATTATTCCAGCGGCTGGTCTTGGGACAAGGTTTTTACCAGCAACGAAAGCAATGCCGAAAGAAATGTTACCTATCGTTGATAAACCGACAATTCAATACATAATAGAAGAAGCGATGGAATCAGGAATTGAAGATATTATTGTTGTCACAGGAAAAGGAAAGCGCGCAATCGAAGATCATTTTGATCATTCTTTTGAATTAGAACAAAGCCTTTTAGAAAAAGGGAAGTATGAAATGCTTGAAAAAGTACAAGCTTCTTCAAAAATTAATATTCATTACATAAGACAAAAGGAACCAAAAGGTTTAGGACACGCAGTATGGTGTGCACGTAAATTTATTGGAAATGAACCATTTGCGGTATTACTTGGTGATGATATTGTGAAAGCAGAAACGCCATGTTTGCGTCAATTAATGGATCAATATGAAGGAACACAATCATCTGTTATAGGTGTACAAACAGTACCAGAAAATGAAACGCATCGTTACGGTATTATCGATCCAGTTGAACAAAATGATCGACGTTATCAAGTACGTCAATTTGTAGAGAAGCCAGAGCAAGGAACAGCACCATCAAACTTAGCTATTATGGGTCGTTACGTATTAACACCAGAAATTTTTATGTTTCTAGAGAATCAACAAACAGGTGCAGGCGGCGAAATTCAATTAACAGATGCGATTCAACGATTAAATGAAATTCAGCGTGTGTTTGCTTATGACTTTGAAGGGATTCGTTATGATGTTGGGGAGAAATTTGGATTTATTAAGACGACAATTGAGATGGCATTACAAAATGAAGAGTTAAGAGAGTCATTAATAGATTATATGGATGGAATTTTGAAGAAGAGAAAAAATATATAGGTGAGGTGGAATAATTTTGAATTTGGTAAAAGTATCAGAGAATAAACTGAAAAAAGAAGCAAATGAAATACTAGTTTGTGAGCAAGTACCTGTCCGTAAAGGATATATATTGGCAAAGCGATGTATGGACTTTATGGGGGCATTGTGTGGGCTAATAATTTTATCTCCGGTTTTTCTTATGGTAGCAATACTTATTAAATATGAAGATCCAAAGGGCCCTGTATTTTTTAAACAAATTCGTATGGGTAAAAATGGACGTAATTTTTATATGTATAAATTTCGTTCTATGGTTACAGATGCAGAAAAACGCTTAGAGGATTTGTTAATTCAGAATGAAGTGTCGGGTGCAATGTTTAAAATGAAGGATGATCCTCGTGTGACAAAGATAGGGAAATTTATTCGTAGAACAAGTATTGATGAGTTACCACAACTAATTAATGTCTTAAAGGGCGAAATGAGTTTAGTTGGTCCGAGGCCACCACTACCAAGAGAAGTCCAGGAATATACTAATTATGATCGCCAAAGACTAATGGTGAAACCTGGGTGTACAGGCATTTGGCAAATTAGTGGGAGAAGCAGCCTGAGCTTTGCTGAAATGGTGGAACTAGATATTGAGTATATAATTAATAGAAACTTAATATTAGATTTTAAAATTATTATAAAAACTGTAGGAGTAATGTTATTTGATAAAAATGCATATTGATTTTAAGGTGTTATTGTATATTTTCGATTTAACAATAGGGAAGTGTAAAAGTGTATAAATTAGAGAAAATTGAACTGGTGTACAATACAGTTAAGTTTATGAGAAGAAAACAGATCAAATCACGCATTATTTATCAATTAAGAAAAAAAACTTCAAGAAAAATTCAATTGCTGGAAGTAGATAATGTAAAGAATAATTTTACATATTATGATTCAATGGTTGTAAATTCTTTAAAGAATTCTTCAGAAATAGTAGTAGATTTCCAAAAAGTAAGTGATTTAGATAATAAAAAATTTACTTTTCTTAATAATTTGAGTTTTGGATTTCAGGGAAAAATAGACTGGAGTGCTAATCCATTTGATTATAGATTATGGAATTTTAATTTAAATTATTTTGACTTTTTGAATGATTTCTCTTACGCATATCTAATTGATAGGGATATCAAATGGATGGAAAAGGGGACGGAATATATATTAGACTGGTGGCATACTAATAAAAGTCACTATGATTCAAACTTATGGGACCCATATGTGGTAGCTAAGAGGGTTTTTAATATATCCTTGTTTTTCTCGGTTTTAGATGAAGCTAGTAAAAAGAGATATAAGAAAGAATACGGAAATATAATTAAAACACACGTTAATTTTTTGGAGAAAAACATAGAAGAATACTTGGGGGCAAATCATCTGATAATGGATGGGAAAGGTCTAGTCTTCGGAGGGGTCTTTTTAAATGAAATTTCGATTATTAAAACCGGAATAAATCTATTAAAAAGAGAGCTTCAGGAACAAGTCCTTGAAAGTGGAATGCACTATGAAATGTCTTCGTCATATCATATTGAGGTTTTGATGCATTTTATGGAGGTTGGAATTCTATTAAATAGAAATGGATTTCAGGATGAGGGGAAATATTTTATAGACCAAATTCATAAAATGTTTGAGTGTTTATATGAATTTATGATGCCTAATTCTGAAATACCACTTATAAATGATTCCACATTAGATTATCCAATACAAGCTTCAAATATTCTTGAATGTGGAAGTTTACTGTACTCGGATTCAAAATATCTAAAATATTGTCCTGAAAAAACAAGTACTTATACATATATGTTGTTTGGTACAGAGGGAGTAAAAAAGATACAAAAGATGCGTAGAAATCCCGTGACTTGTGCTGGTCTTAGTGTTCACGAACATGGTGGATACTATATTATTAAAGATTCATTAGAAGGAATAGGTGGGTTGTATCTATTATTTGATTGTGGAAGTTGTGGGCCAGATTATAACTTAGGTCATACACATGCAGATTCGTTGAATGTGATTTTGACATTGGGTGAAAAAAAAGTTTTTGTTGACACTGGAACGTATACTTATCAAATTTCGAAAGAAAGGGATTATTTAAGATCTACCGCTGCACATAATACTTTGTGTATTGATGGTATTTCAAGTTCTCAGGTATGGAAAGCATTCAGAACTGCCAAGAGGGCATATTCTCATATAATAAAATATGATCAGAGCGAAAGTTATGTACATATAAGTGCAGAGCATGACGGCTATACAAAGACTTTAAAAGGTTCTAAGTTATTTCATAGACGAACGGTTATATACTTTAAAAATATAGGTATTATCTTTGTTGATAAGGTGTATGGACGTTTTGAGAAAATGCATAATTTAGAGGTTAATTATTATTTAGGAGAGGAATTTGATCAAATAAATTCCAGAGGTATTAAATTTGAGAATTCGAATACGATAGTTAAAACAAATTTTGATATGAAGATAAAAGATAGTAAGGGAGCAGAGCAATTTAATATACATAAGATGCTCAAGAATATAAAATCAAATACTACTGTAGGAAGTGAAGCAATCTATATTACAGTGGTAGATTTATATGGAGATAAAATAAATATTTTAGATAATGGATCAGTAATATTTATTAATACTACAGATACTTCATATGAGTACGATACAAAGCTAGACAAAATTTGTGAAATTAATAAGGAGAATGGATGGTAAATATTACATGAAATTATTATATATTTCCCAATTTTATTATCCTGAGCGTGCGGCTGCAGCATTTAGGGCTTATGAGAATTCTAAATATTGGGCTGGTGAAGGACATAATGTAACTATTTTTACTGGGAATCCCAACTTTCCAACGGGAACTCTTTTTGAAGGGTATGCCAATAAATTGATTGATATTGAAACAAAAGAAGGAGTTAAAATTATTAGAAATAAAGTTTTGGCTAGGAAAAACACAAATATTTTTAATAGGTTAATTTGTTATTTGAGTTTTCCTTTTTTTGGGGTATTAAATATGTTATTTAATCGTAAAAAAATTGGTCAAGATTATAATATGATTTTAGCAACTACGGGCACAATATTTGCTCCATTTTTAGGTATATTGTATTCGAAAATACTAAAAAAACCATTAATAGTAGAATTTAGGGATATAACATACTCGCAAATGGTGGCTAATGGAAAATCAAAATCCAGTTTTGCTTACAAAATTGTTAGGAGAATTGAATTATTGTTTTGTAAGCATGCGAAGCATATTGTAACTGTAACAGAGGGGTTTCGGAAGGAATTAGTAGAGGAAGGAATTCCTAAGGAAAAAATCTCAGTAATATATAATGGAGTTAAAATTGAAGAGAATGAATATGGATTGGTGAAGAATAATTCTAAAAAAGAAGTTACTATTGGTTATTTTGGGGCATTGGGAAAATCTCAAAACTTACAATTTATTATAGATGTATTTAATAAGATACAGATTAGTAATATGCAAGTTAATCTGTTGTTTATAGGGGACGGAGCAGAAAAAGAGACTCTTAATGAATATATTAAAAGTAATAACCTCAAAAACATTAAACTAATGGATAATATGGAAAAAAACGAATTAGACGTCTATTACGAAAAATGCGATTTTCTTATAGTTTCTTTGAAAAATAATAAGGCCTTTAAAAATACAGTGCCATCAAAGATATTTCATATAATGGGTAAGGCCAAGCCAATAATTTATTTTGGGCCAATAGGAGAAGCAAGTAATATAATAGAAGAGGCAAAGAGTGGGGTTATTGTTAATACAGTAAATTTAGAGGAAGCTCAACAGGTTGTTCAGGATAGTTTACAAAAAAATGTATATGAAACTAAGAATATGGGTAGTGCTGGATATGAATTTGTAAAAGCTAAATTTGATAGAGAGCACTTGGCTAAAAAATATATGGAGATTATTAAGAAAGTATCGTCCCAATAAATCTGTATAGAAGATAGGTGTAATTAGTTATATGAAAGTGCAGTTAATTCCTAAAAGTTATTTAATAGTTATAATAACCCTCATATTTTATTATTGGAATACATTTTTTGAAGGGGATTTTAAAAATAAATTGGCTGTATGTATATTTTTAATAGGAATAGTTATTGGTAGAATGTATGTGAAAATCATTCCAATATATAAAATTAGTCGAGATACGTATTCTTTAAATAATAAGTTACTAATAAAACTAGGGTTTTCAATGTTTATTGTTGGGTTAATAAGTCACTTTATGTATTATGATATATCAGTATTTAGAACAACAGAATATGCTGAAGGGTACTTAAATAGTAGAGGTAAGGGATACATCACAGTTTTTTTTGAGTGGTTACCATTAGGCCTTCTTATAGCACTTCAGGGTTTCAAGGAAGAAAAGAGGAAGAGTGCAATAATATTCTTACTGCTACTTTTAATAATTTATTGTGGTTTTTACTTTTTTATTCTTATGAAGAGAAGACAAATTATTTTGGTGGCAATATGTTTGGCTGCACTTTTTATTCCAAATAAAGTTAAGCTGAGGAATGTAATTAGTATTTATATAATTGGGGTTTTAGGATATCTTATCTTTGGTATTTTCGGTAAAGTTAGAGGAGTTTATCAAAATTCAACTTTGGCTGAAACAATGACCTTTATTAGTAATAATTTCGATTGGGATTGGATAGCGCTCGATACTGGGTTTGAAGGGAAATATATTTCCATGATACTAGTCGATACAATGAACTATGTAGAAAGTATGGGATTGGATTTAAAGGTTATACTAGGATCTATTATCGTGATGGTCCCAAGATCGTTACTTGGGGGGGAAAAACTTTTGGCATTCCCTGAATGGTATACATTTAACTTCCATCCATATGAATATAGCCAAAATATAGGATATGCAGGTTCCATTGTAGCTGAAAGTTACTTATTCTTATCTTGGGCTGGTATATTTTTAGTTGCCCTTTTTATTGGATATATATCTAAGTTTATAGATGGTCTTAGTAAATCTAGCTATAAGATTATTTATGGTATATGTATTTATACATTTTTAATAATTCCAAGATTAGATTTTGGATCTTTATTAATAATATTTATGTTCTCCATAATACCAATTTATATATTAATAAGGATTGCAATTAAGAAGTTTGATATAAAATAATAATATTTCTTAAGGGTGGAGTAGCTGTAGGTTATGAAAAAAATTATTAAGTATGTCGGTGTAATTGCATTAGGCAATATCCTTATTAAGATGTTAGGGTTTATAAGGGAAGTGGCTATTTCATATAAATTTGGTGCTTCACCAATAACCGACGCATATTTGGTTGCATTTACCATCCCTTTAATACTATTTCAATTCTTAGGGGTGGGATATGCAACCTCTATAATTAAAGTGTTGAGTTCATTAGAAGAAAAGGTTCAGGAAAAAAGGGTGTTTATTTCTAGGGTGTTTTCATATACATTGCTAACATCAATTCTATTACTTTTTCTAGGACTTGTTTTTAGTAAACCGATTGTTAAAATATTTTCTCCTGGGTTAGAACCTCAAACTATAGAGTTAGCATCAGAGTTATTAAGGCTTTCTATGCCGATGGTTATTAGTAGTATGATTATTGCTATTTCAAGTGGAATACTGCAATATTCTAATAAATTTGCAATTGATGTGTGGTCAAATTTACCAAATAATTTAATAATCATAATTTCAATAGTTTGTTTTTCCGGGATTGGTGGAATTTATGCAGTAACTTTGAGCACTGTTATTGGTTCTTTAACCATATTATTAATTCAATTACCCTTTAGTTTGAAATATGGGCTAAATCTTAGATTGGATTTTAAAGTAGATGAAAATTTAAATAAATTTGTGAAAATCTTGATACCGGCAACACTTTTATCTATGGTACAAATGATAGGAGCATTAATTAATAGATTTATAGCATCATTTATGGAAAATGGTAGTATTTCTATTTTGTATTTTGCTGATAGATTATATAATTTACCTTATTTAGTAGTAGTAATGGCAATTACTACTGTATTTTTCCCTAAATTAGTTAGTCTTTTTAATAATAATGAATTAGCTAAATTTAAGATATATGTGGCAGGTTTATTCAAAGTAATCATAATATTAATGACCTCTATCGCAATAGTAATGTTTGTTTTAAGGCAAGAATTAGTGGAAATAGTTTATCAAAGGGGAAGTTTTTCTAAGGAAGCAGTTTCTTTAACAGCAACATGTTTTGGAATTTATTCCTTAGGAATAATCTTTTTGAGTCTTAGGGAACTATTTATCAAAATATATTTTTGCTTAAATGATACAAAAATACTACTAATGAACAGCTTATACATGTTTCTACTCAACCTTATTTTAGGTATAGTACTGTCTTATTTTTACGGGATTTATGGTTTAGCAGCAAGTACACCATTATCAGTATTAATTTCAAGCTTATATTTATATAAAAATTTGAAGATGAGTGGTTATTTGAATGTTAATAAATTCTTTTTAATAAAATATTTAATGATTAGTTGTATTACGTTTGTTGTAGCGAAGGTATTTTTAGAAATTTTTTATAGGTATACTGATAATCTGTTATTAATAGTTACTGTAATTTCTTTTATAGTTATCAGTATATATGGTAGTTTAATATGGATTTTTAGACTAATACCTAAATTTAAATAAAAATATTTAGGTTTAACCCAAGGAGATAGCTTTTATGAAGGATGAAATTATTCTGGTTGGGCCAGGGACTGATTCTATGGGGGGCGTTGCTACTCATATAAGGACTTTACAAACTTGTTTTGAAGAAGGTGGGAAGTCTGTTCTGATACACGATATTAGTGGAGGGAACGAAAAAAATTTCTTGTTAAGAAAGATTAAAGAGTTCAGTAAAATATGGAGATTGAGAAAGGTGACGAAAAATAAGAAGGACAGTGTGGTACATTTAAATCCTTCGATTTATTATGGTTCTTTAATGAAATTATGGCTTACCCTGTCGATAATTAAGCATGAAAATATTATTGTCCAATATCACGGTGGTTATTTTTCGGAGTTGAAATTATTTAAAAATAAGTTTATTAGATTTTTATTTAAAAAAATTAATACTAAACCCAAAAAAATTCTTTTTTTGAGTAAAGATCAAAAAATGGAGTTTGAGGATGTTTATCCAGATGTCAAAGTGAATGTGAGCCTAGTTCCAAATTTTATTGATGTTAGAGGAGTCGAGAAAAGAAATGTCTTTACTGATGGGAAAGTAAAGTTCCTTTTTTTATCCAGGTTAGTACAAGAAAAAGGTGTATTTGAAGTCTTAGAAGCAGCTAAATTACTTCAAGATAAAGAAGTGGAATTTACAATTATAGGTTCAGGACCTATAGAAGGACAAGTTATAGAATACATTGATAAAAATAATCTTCATGAGGTAGTCAAATTTGTAGGGGCAAAATTTGATAAAGAAAAAGAAGATTATTTGAGCACAGCCCATGTTTTTATACTTCCAAGTTGGAGGGAAGGAATACCATATTCGGTATTAGAAGCAATGAAATTTAGTTTAGCAGTTCTTTGTACTCCAGTTGGTGGGTTAAAAGAAATTATTATTGATGGAGATAATGGGTTATTTATACAAAAAGATTCAAATGATATATGTCAAAGAGTATTGTATCTGTTAGAGGATACAGATAAAATTAATCAATTTGGTGGAAATGCATTTGATTATGCGTCTAATTATTTATCTTATGAAAAAGCGTTTAATACATTTATGAGTATATATAGTGAAATGAAAAAAGCTTAGGAGGAAATAATTATGAAGAAAATATGTGTTGTAGGTTTGGGGTATATAGGATTACCAACTTGTGCAATGTTTGCAAAGGCAGGATTTCAGGTAACGGGAGTAGATGTTAATCCGTTAATAATTGATACAGTAAATGAAGGTAAAATTCATATAGAAGAAGTTGGATTAGGTGAACTGGTGAAAGAGGAAGTTTCAAAAGGGAACTTAAATGCAAGTTTAAAGCCAGTATTAGCTGATGTATATATTATTGCTGTTCCAACTCCTCATAATTACGACCATACTGCAGATTTAAAGTATGTACAATCTGCAGTAGAATCAATTAAACCATTTTTACAAAAAGGAAATATATTAATTGTAGAATCTACTATTCCACCACGTACAATTAACGATATTGTTGCCCCGGCAATAGAAGAGGCTGGTTGGAAAGTTGGAGAAGAAATTTATTTAGCACATTGTCCAGAACGTGTATTACCTGGAAGAATTCTTATTGAATTAGTAGAAAATGCACGAATAGTTGGAGGGATTAATGAAATCTCAGCTAATAAAGCAGCGGATATATATAAGAGTTTTGTAAAAGGAAATGTTATTACAACAACTGCAGTAACTGCAGAAATGGCTAAATTAATGGAAAATACATTTAGGGATGTAAATATAGCATTAGCCAATGAATTAGCTAAAATATCAGCGAATTTAGGGATTAACGCTCTAGATGTTATTAGTTTAGCTAATTTACATCCGAGAGTTAATTTACACACTCCAGGTCCAGGTGTTGGTGGTCATTGTTTAGCGGTTGACCCGTATTTTATCATTGAGAAAGATCCTCAAAACGCTCAATTAATTAGTGATGCTAGAGAAATTAATAACTCTATGCCGAGGTTTGTAGTTGAAAATGTTGGTAAAATATTGGGAGGAAGTCGTGGTAAAATTACGGTTATGGGCCTAACTTATAAGGGAAATATAGATGATGTACGTGAAAGTCCAGCTATGGAAATAGTAGAATTGCTAGGAAAAGAAGGCTATGAGGTGGCGGTTTATGATCCACATGTGGTACAAGAAGCAGTTCCTTATGAGTTAAAAACATTTAAAGAGGCAGTTGATAAAACGCAATGTATTTTAGTTTTATCAGACCATAATGAATTTAAGAATTTGGATGAGGAAATTATAATTAAAAGGGCAGAAAGACCGATAATTTTTGATACTAGAAATTGTGTGCAGATAAGTAATAAAGCTATTTTATATTACAATTATAATAATCTGCACGAAGCTATTAATAATTTAGTTTGCAAAAATATTTAGTAATGAAACAATTGTTAGGTGGCAGATATAAATGAATGTTTATAAATGGTATAGGGTATCAAGAGTACTTTATGAATGGAAAATTCCCTTTATTCCTAGCTTTATTACTTATCTTATTCGCTTTATATTTGGTTGCTATATTCCATTCTCAGCTCAAATAGGGAAAAAGACAACTTTAGGATATGGGGGACTAGGGATAGTCATTCATAGAAGGGCTATAATAGGAGATAATTGTATAATTAATGCTGGTGTTACCATAGGAGGCACATCGAAAAAAAACAATGTACCCAAATTAGGAGATAAGGTCTACGTGGGTACAGGTGCCAAAATATTAGGTCCAGTATCAATAGGAAATAATGTGGTAATTGGGGCAAATGCAGTAGTATTAAAGGATATTCCAGATAATTGTATGGTTGTGGGTATTCCTGCTAAGATAGTAAAAACTGATATTAATATTGATAGTTACCTTTAAATATGGATAGCCAGTAAAATTCTTAATATGAAAATTTGATAGAGAAATGTTGCTTCATATCTTAAGAGGTACCAATGATAAGGAGGAAAGGTTTGTGAGAAAAAAGATTTTTCTATGGGTTTTAAGTATTCTAGGTGTGCTTCTACTCGTAGGAGGAATATATGTTTATCGTGTTTATTCTAATGTATCAAGTACGTTAGATTCCGTGCATCAACCACTAAATCGCGATAAATCTGAAAAACGTGACCAAAAAATAAATCTTACTGATCAAAAGCCCATTTCAATTTTATTAATGGGAGTTGATCAAAGAGGTGAAGAGACCGGTCGATCAGATTCGCTTATGTTATTTACTTTGAATCCTAAAACTAAGTCTATGAAAATTACAAGTATTCCTCGTGATTCTTATACAGAAATCATTGGAAAGGATAAGAAAGATAAAATTAATCATGCTTATGCATTTGGTGGTATTGATATGGCTGTGAAAACAGTAGAAAATTTTCTTGATATCCCAGTTGATTATTACATTGAAGTAAACATGGCGGGCTTCAAGGATATTGTAAATGCTGTAGGTGGTGTAGAGGTTAATAATGATTTAGAATTTACATCAGTAGGTACACATTTTGAAAAGGGTAATTTACACTTAGATGGTGAAAAGGCTTTAAAATATACACGTATGCGCTACGAAGATCCACGCGGTGATTTCGGCCGTCAAATGCGCCAACGTCAAGTTATCCAGGCAGTAATTAAAAAAGGTGCAAGCGTCTCTTCTTTAGCAAGTTACGGTGATGTATTAAAAGCAATTGAGAAGAACGTAAAAACAAGCTTAACGCAAGATCAAATGTTTGATATCCAAAAGAACTATAAAGATTGCATGCAAAATAGTGAAGAGATCCAAATCCCAGGTGACGGCCACAAAGCGGCTGACGGTATTTGGTACTACTACGTTCCAGATGCAGCAAAACAAGATATAACGAATAAGTTAAGAGCACATCTTGAAGTGACCAAGTAATATGTAATAACCCAACTCCTTTGGAAGGAGTTGGGTTTATTTTTGCGTGAATTTATATTAGTATTATATATTGTGAGATTAATAGATGAGGTGAATCGATGAATAAGAAAGCAGTACTTGTCCTTGTTGTTTTTGTATTGTTTGTTGCTTCGATTGTGAGCGGTAAATTGTACTGGAATAAGAAGATTGCGAATGCAACAGGACAAACGAGTGAAGTAAAGAAAACAAAGGCTGAAGTGAAAGATAGCGGAGCGAAGAAAGAAGAGAAAAAGGAAGAGAAAAAACAAGATGCGAAGTCATCTTTTAATGAGGCATACGCGAAGAATTTGCCAGATGCAGTGAAAGAGAAGTTAAAGAAAGCTGCTGAGGATAAAAAGGCAGTAAATCTTGTTATCGTTGGTGATGAAGGTTCTTCATCTGAAAAAGGTGCTTGGGCAGCTAAGTTAACGTCTAATTTAGAAACTGCTTACGGTAAAGGTTTATGGAATGTGACTGTAAAGGAATATAAGGGTGAAAGTACAGAAGAGTTAATTGCGAATAAGCGTGATAAAGAGATCGCGAAAGAGAATCCAGATGTGATTTTATTTGAACCACCATTTATTACTGATAACGGTAAAACTGGTAATGGGAACTCTGTTGCGAGTACACAGAAGTTTGTTCAAGCACTTTCTACTAGTGCAAAGGGTGCTACGATTATGATTCAACCATCAAATCCAGTGTATGGTGCGAAAAATTATCCGAAAGCGATTGAAGCATTAAAACAATTTGCGACGCAAAATAATTATACATATATTGATCATTGGGGAGCATGGCCTGATGCAACAACAAAGGCAATTTTACCATACTTACAAGAAGAGTTTGGTTTCCCAAGTGCGAAAGGATATGACGTTTGGGCGAAATATGTAAGTGATTATTTCGTTGCTAAGTAAAAAGGAAGTTTCAAGGGGTAATCATTTCTGTTGTGATTGCTTCTTTTTTGTTAATAAGCTATAACAATGGAGGTATACTAATGGAAATACTTGTAACAGGCGGAGCAGGGTATATTGGTAGTCATACATGTGTAGAATTACTAAATAGCGGTTACGAAGTTATAGTAGTGGATAACCTTTCGAATAGCTCGGTAGAATCTATAAATCGAGTGAAAGAAATAACAGGAAAACAATTTAAGTTTTATAAAGAAGATGTTTTAAATCGCGAAGCGCTTGGCGCAATTTTTGAAGAAAATGCAATTGAAGCAGTCATTCACTTTGCAGGATTTAAAGCTGTAGGGGAGTCAGTAGCGATTCCATTAACATATTATCATAACAACATTACAAGCACGTTAGTGCTATGTGAAGTAATGCAGAAACATAATGTAAAGAAGATGATCTTTAGTTCATCTGCAACTGTATATGGTATCCCGGAAACGTCACCGATTACGGAGGAATTTCCATTAAGTGCAACAAATCCATATGGTCAAACGAAATTAATGATTGAGCAAATTATGCGTGATGTAGCATTTGCAGATGCAGAATGGAGTATCGCATTACTTCGCTATTTCAATCCATTTGGTGCACACGAAAGTGGGCGTATCGGAGAAGATCCAAATGGAATCCCAAATAACTTAATGCCATATGTAACGCAAGTAGCAGTAGGTAAGTTAAAAGAATTAAGTGTATTCGGAAATGACTATCCAACGAAAGATGGAACGGGAGTCCGTGATTATATTCATGTTGTGGACTTAGCAAGTGGTCACGTAAAGGCGCTTGAGAAAGTATTGAGTACAACAGGAGTAGATGCTTATAACTTGGGCACAGGCATGGGCTATAGTGTACTAGAGATGGTTGAAGCGTTTGAAAAAGTTTCGGGCAAGAAAGTCCCTTATAAAATTACAGAACGTCGCCCAGGTGATGTGGCAGTATGTTTTGCTGATGCATCGAAAGCAAAGCGTGAATTAGGCTGGGAGGCAACACGCGGATTAGAAGAAATGTGTGCAGATTCTTGGAGATGGCAATCAAATAACAAAGATGGTTATGAAGAGTAGGAGTGAAAGAGAGGGTATCGTCGACAAAATATGTTCGACAATACCCTCTCTTTTTTTATAGGATTTTTGCTATACTAAACTGTACTATAATCCATGATGGAAGGAGGAGAATGATGAAAATACTTGTAGTTGATGATGAATCGAGTATTCGTAATTTGATTCGGATGCAGTTGGAGATGGAAGGTTATGAAGTATTGGCAGCGGCTGATGGGAGAGAAGCTTTAGAGCGATGGAATGAAGGGCCGGATGTATTGATTTTGGATGTTATGCTTCCGGATACGGATGGGTATGAGTTGCTTCGTTTGTTCCGTGAGAGGGATAGGGATATTCCGGTGCTTATGTTAACAGCAAAGAGTCAGATGAATGATAAGTTGCTTGGCTTGCAGCTTGGTGCTGATGATTATGTGACGAAGCCGTTTAATTATGCGGAGCTTATTCTTCGGGTTAAGAATATGGCGCGGCGTGTAAAGAAGACGGAGACCGCTGTAAGTCATGAAGTAATTGAGGCTGGAGAGATAGTGATTTGTCCTAAGGAAAGAAAGGTACATGTGAGTGGACAAGAGATTCAGTTAACGTACCGAGAGTTTAATTTATGTCAGTTATTTGTTTCAAATCCGCAGCGTGTGTTTATGAGGGATGAGTTACTTGAGAAAGTATGGGGGTTTGAGTATATCGGAAATACGAGAGCAGTTGATATTATGGTGCAGAGACTTCGAAAGAAGCTTGGTACGAGCGGAGAATATATTAAGACAATTTATGGCGTTGGCTATAAACTGGATTGTTGAGTGGTGATGGTATGTCTTTAAAGCGAAATATGGTGTTTGGAATAGTTGGACTGTTAATTCCGATTTTTGTTCTTTTATATGCAGTTGTTTATATTACGTTAGAAAAGAATATGTATCATAACGCAGCAGATTCTTTAGAAAAGTTAAGTGTAGAAGCACAAATTTATACGATGAATTATTTAGAGAAGGAAGCAGAAGTGGATACGCTTGGTCCTAATTCACTTTTAATTGCGTCGTATTTAGCGAAGCGTATGGATGTCCGTGTGCAGATGATCGGGAAGAATGGCGATGTTGTTGCAGATACACAAAAAGGAGCATTGCTTCACCGTAACATCGACATTGAGAGTTCTTTGAAGGGGAAGAAGTCTTATGTTTTTGAGGAGGCGGATCCGGCTCCCATTCTTTTGTTTTCAAGCCCGGTTTATTATGGAAACGATGTCATTGGAAGTATTCGTTTTATAAATGAGTTAACGGGTGAGAAGGAAGTTTTAACAAATGTGAGCTGGACGTTTTTAATGACATCTCTTTGTTTAATAGCTGCGGGTATTTTCTTTGCAATTCGTTTGGCAAAGTCTCTTCATAAACCAATTGATCAGTTGAGACAAATGGCACAGCGGCTCGCGAATGGTGATTATAAGAGTAAGATTGAGTTAAATGAGTACGTGGAAATCGCTCAGCTTTCAGCATCTTTTAACGCGATGGCTGATGGAATTGAGCTGCATATTAAGCAATTGCAGGAGGAGAAAGAGAAGCAGAAAGATTTCCTAGACCGCATTACGCATGAGCTGAAAACACCGCTAACGGCAATTATCGGTTATGTTGATTTAATTCCGAAGTTACAATCGAAAGAAGATGTACAGGAAAGTCTTCGTTATGTGGCTGTGGAAAGTGAGCGTTTATTATCACTTGTAGAGGAACTGCTTAAGTCTTCGAAATATGGGAAGAGTACGTTTGAAGTGTCTCCTACAGTTGTGAATATAAAGGAATTGGCAGAAGAAGCAGTTTCAATTGTGAAGCCTCGCCTAAATCAATTTGAAATTGAAGTGATAAATGAGTTAACGGGTGTACATGTTGTTGCGGATTTTGATAAGACGAAGCAAATTTTCTTAAATGTGCTTGATAATGCAATTAAGTATAGTGATGCTTCGCATATTCGTATGAATGTAATTGTAAATGAGCATGAGGCGAAGGTTTTTGTTCATGATGATGGGATCGGTATAGATGAAATGGTGCTTGCAGAGTGGAATGAGTCTCCGAAAGGAAAGGCACTTCCTTCTAGTTATGGGAATGGTTATGGTTTGTATATTTGTCAGGAGATTATGAATAAGCAGGGCGGAAGCATGCGGATTGAGAGTAGTGAAGAAATAGGTACTACAATATTCATTACATTTTTGCTTCCGAGAAGGATGGAAGATATAAAAAACTTGAAAGCGGTTAAATGATACATTTATGAAACAATTATGCGGTATTTTCGAAACAACGTTTTTTTATCTTGGAGGTAGGCAGAAATGAAAAGGCTATCATTTCAAATTCTTATGTTTGTCATTTGTATAATTGTTTCTCTTGTTTTGTTTTATGTTATGGAGAAGCAAATCTATAATCGAATCAACATTGTAAATGATAAACAAGCCGTTTTACAAAGGGTGAATGAATCTCTTCCAATTGAAGTGAAAGTAAGACATGAAAAGTGGGGAGAAATTGTTGTAACGGATGAAGTTCGTTTGCATACGATTGTTTCATTCTTTGACCGAATTCGAATAGAACCTGAGGGCGTTAAGAGCCAAGAACAAGTATTTACTGGAGAAGTAACGTACTTGAATGGACATAAGCGTACTTTTGCAGTAGGTGACTTGTTCCAGTATGGGGAAAATGTATACGGAAAGAATGGCATGGATCCGATGATTTCAGCACTTCAAACGTATTTGTTAAGCCTGTATTACACGCCAGAGCGTATTAGTGATTTCTTTGCTTCAGCAAAGGATGTCGTAGTACGTCAAGGTGATGTGGTACGTACTATCAATCTTACGCACATACTTGATTCTATTCGGTACGCAAAGCAAATTACAGATTACGGAGAAATTCAGAAGTTATTACAATCGCAGAATGAACCGATTGCTTATATTACAGCTTATAAAACAGGTAAGCGTGTAAAGAATGATCGTGAAGATATTCTTACGATTTCTGTGTATCCATCGTACTTTGTGGTGCAATATCTCGGTGATAATAACGGAAACGTCATGTATATGAAAGGCTCTCTAGCAGAGTTATTCGTAAAGGAGAATGCGTCATGAGAAAGATAGCCTTTTTCTTCTTTTTGCTAGTAATTGGAGGAGCGATGTCTAGTTGCTCTCGAGATACAACCTCTATTAAATATAGTAAAAATGGTCTCCCTATTTTGGATGATCGTCATATTGTTGCGTATGTAGCGGCTCGTGAGGAAGTTGGTGAAGCGTTACTTTCATCATTTTGTAAGCCACGCGGATGTACGTATGAATTTATTCGTCTTTCAACAGAAGAACTTCTTCGTAGAGTGGAAGAAGAAGCTGGCAATCCGAAGGCGGATATTATTATTGGCGGTACAGTAGATGCGCATCAAATGATGAAGCAAAAAAATCTTTCTATTCCTGTGATAAGCCAACATGCAAATCGTATTTCAAAGACTGTTAAAGATAAAGATGGTTATTGGTACGGTTATGAAGTGGAGAAGCTAGCAATTGCGATTAATAAAGAGCGGTGGAACGAGGAAATAGCGCCGCTCGGTCTCTCGTATCCGTTAAGGTGGAAAGATTTATTGAATCCAGTATATAAAGGAAAGATTGTCATGCCCGATCCAAATGTTTCAGGTACAGCATATACGTTTTTTCAATCACTTATTGATACGTTAGGTGAAGAGGAAGCGAAGGAATATGTGAAGAATCTGGCAGAACAAGTTGGAGAAGTAACAGTGAATGGTTATATCCCAGCAGAACTTGTTGCGAGCGGTGAATATATGATAGGCATCAACTTTATGGGAGATCAGAGAATGCTTCAAAAACAAGGCTTTCCTATTTTAAGTAACGAACCTGAGCAAACAGGGTTATCCGTTAATGCGATCTCTAAACTAAAACGTGCACCGAGTGGTATTATTGCGGATTTATTTATTGATTATTGTTTATCAGAAGAAGCGGGTCACATTTTAGAAAAAGTGTCGTTTGGCGTACCAACGATGTTTGCGAAGAATGAGAAAGAAATAGAAGGACAGCCGGTTAGAAGGACGAACCAAAATATATCAAATAGCGGGATAATCGAGATATGGAATAGACAGCGTCTCTCTCTGAAGTGAGAAAAGGAGACGAAAATATATGTTTAAATGGCTCAAGCCAGCACCTGCAATTGAAAGATTGCCAGCGGATATGATCGACCGTGTATATCGATTACTACGTATTCGTGTGTTAATCGGGATTTCAGTTGGATATGCTGCTTATTATTTAGTTCGTAGTAACTTTACGTTATCAAGTACGTACTTAGTACAAGAATATGGTTTTAGTACAGCTGAAATTGGTCTACTAGGTTCAGTAATGGCAATCGTTTATGGATTTAGTAAGTTCTTTATGGGGAATTTATCAGATAAAGCTTTCGCCCAGCGCTTTATCGCAGTCGGTTTATTCTTATCAGGGCTTGTAAATATTTGTTTTGGCTTTGCATCATCATTTGGGATGATTGTTACATTACTTGTTGTTAACGGTATTGTACAAGGTATGGGAGCACCACCTTGTAGTATTGTTATGACGAAATGGTTCTCAAAGAAAGAACGTGGTACGAAAACAGGTCTTTGGAATATTTCACATAACGTTGGTGGAATGCTTGTGCCACCACTTGTCGGAATTGGTGTAGGTATTTTTGGTGAAAACCATTGGCAAGGCGGCGTGTTTATTTTCCCTGCAATTATCGCAATGGTAATTTCAGTTCTTGTTTGGATTAATGCGAAGGATACACCAGAATCTGAAGGTCTTCCTCCAATTGATGAGTATCGTAATGACTATGAAAATCTTGAAAAAGCAGATAATGCTAACAAGATGTCACCAAAAGAAATTTTAATGAAGTATGTAGTGAAAAATAAATTTGTATGGTTCTTATGTATTGCGAATGCTTTTGTTTATTTAATTCGTTTCGGTGTTATTAACTGGGTTCCGCTTTATTTAACGACAGTTAAAGGATTTTCAAAAGCAGAAGCGCATGCGGCATATGCAATCTTTGAAGGTATGGCAATTCCAAGTTCATTAATCGTTGGTTTTTTAAGTGATAAATTATTTAAAGGAAAACGTATGCCATTATGTATTATTAGTATGGTTGGGGTTGTTATTGGTACGTTTATATATTGGCAAGCAACTAGCGTACTTGTTGTAAGTATTGCAGTTTCTATTATCGGTTGTTTAATTTATGTACCACAGTTCTTAATCGGTTTAAGTGCGATGGAATTAGTACCGAAATTTGCAGTAGGTACGACAGTTGGTATGTGTGGTTTATTCGGTTATGTAGGTGGAAGTCTTGTAGCTAACGCAGCAATTGGTGTTATTGTTGATCGTTCTGGCTGGGATGGTTGTTTCATCTTACTATTAACAGGAGCGGTTTTATCAACAATCTTCTTATTTATTGTTCAACGTGGACATGAGAGAAAAGATCCTAAAGTAGCGTAATATTTTGTTTGAAAAAGCTATCCAATTGTGTGTGATTGGATAGCTTTTATATTAGAAAAAACAAACAGTATGAAAAATTGCAGTTTAATATATAAATGATTTTTGTTAATTAATATAATTTTTTTAGATTCCATAAACCAAATAGATACATGGTTATACCGAAAAATCCGCCGCCACAGATGAAAATTACAACCTTAAATAAAGAAATAGAGATTTCCTCTGAACCTACATAGGGAAGGATATAATTCATAAAAACAAACATTTGAAAGCCCCAAAGCACACCTGCTTTTAAGCCAGCTTTTCTTAATTTTTTCTTGTGTTGTAAATATTCTTCTTTTGTTGCACATTCAGTATCACTTAAACCTTTTTTCTTGAATTTAAAGGCTAAGTAATTAGCGTAAATCATATTAGATAGAAAAATGAATATTGTCCCTATAGATATTGTGTGATTCATAGTATCAACAAGTAACATAATAAGCATTACCAACATATTTAACCACCACAAACCAATTCCAGCTACAGATAACTCTTTATTAATTTCTTGTTTTTGGTATTCATCTCTCTCACTTAGTGTTCCAACAAAACTATTATAAACTCTTTCTTTCCATTCAATTTTCATCATTTAATCTCCCTCCCAAAATAGACTATTTAAATCTGTTTTTAGTGCTTTTGCTAATTCGATACATAAGGCTAAAGAGGGATTATATTTCTTGTTTTCAATTAAATTTATTGTCTGTCTCGCCACGTTAACTTTTTTAGCTAACTCTAGTTGCGATAGCCCTTCAGATTTTCGATATTGTTTAACGTTATTCAAATATAACCCTCCCATTGATGGTTGTAGACCTCGTGTACCGAAATGTCATTTATATGTGACATTTTATAATTGAATAGATGAAATGTCAAATATATATGACAAAATAGCTATGGTGCAATTAGGAAAATGATTTTAATGATTCATTTTGGCAAGAAGTATGTTAATAAAGAATGGCTTCCATTCAATTAAAATTGCTCTTTTTCCTTTCCTTAAATCTATCTTAAAAGATATAATGTCATATTTCTAATCATTGGAATTTTTGTTACAATATAAATGGATGTGTAAAACTTTGTAAAAATAATGTAATAATATGTAATCTATTTTCAGAAAGTTTTATACAATTTTTATATTAAACTATTAAGTTATAAAAGGGAGCGAGAATATGTTACCAAATACGGTTCGTACTCCAAACAAGAAGAAGAAATGGATTATTATTGGGGTTATTGCACTAATTGTTATTGTAGCAGCAATTAATATTTTTGTTATGCAAGGGAAGAAGAAAGGAGCATCAACAAATGCTGATGCTGTAAGTTTTGAGAAGGTAACGGAGCGAAAGCTTAATAATACGAAGTTAATTTCTGGTCAGGTGAAGCCTGGTAATATTGAAAGCTTCTATGCAGATCCGGCCAAAGGGAAAGTGAAAGATATTGAGGTAAAAGAAGGGCAAGAGGTAGAGAAAGGCACGAAGTTATTCTCTTATGATAATGAAGAGATTAATCTTCAAATGAAGCAAGCTGAGCTTGATCAGAAGATGGCGGATATGCGTTATGATCAAGGGAAAAAGAAGATTGATTCATTGAAGAAAGAAATTAAGAAGGCGAAAGATAGCGGAGCTGGGAAAGAAGTAACAGATCAGATGGACGAGCAAGTAAACGAGTTAGAGATAGGGCAAAAAACAATTGACCTTGAGAAAGAAAAAGGGAAGTTGCAGAAAGAAGAGTTAAGTAAAAAGCAGAAAGAGCTTACGATTTATAGTAATTTCGCTGGTGTTGTTCAAAAGTTAGATAAAGATGCGGCACAAAGTTCATCTCAAGCGTTAGGTGGTCAAGGAAAATCGTTTTTACAAGTAGCTTCTAAAGACCCATTCCAAGTTCAAGGTACGTTAACTGAGCTTCAGAAGTCACAAATTCAAAAGGATCAAACATTCACTGTAACAGCGAAAGCAAATAATAAGAAGAAGTGGACAGGTAAGATTACAGAGGTAAGTGAGTTCCCAACGAGTGCAGAGATGGCGCAAGCTGGCGGCATGGGTGAAGCAACTCAAAATATGTCTCAGTATACATATAAAGCAAGTCTTGATAATCAAGATGGTTTATCTCCAGGTTACCACGTTTCTCTGCAAGTAAACTTAGAGAATAAGACGATGATTGCTGTTCCAAGTAAAAGCATTGTAGAAAAAGGCGATGATGCATTTGTTTATGTTGAGGATAAAGGGAAGATTCGTAAACAAAATGTGAAAAAAGGTTCTACTGATGGAGACTGGACAGAGGTTGTAGAAGGCGTAACAGTGGGGCAAAAGGTGGTTAAAAATCCTTCCGACGATGTGTATGACGGAATGGAAGTGAAAGAGAAATGATTACGTTAAATAATATTGCTAAAACATATTATCAAGGAAAATTGGCGGTGCCGATTTTGCATGGTATTAGTTTAACGATTCAGAGCGGTGAGTTCGTTTCGATTATGGGACCGTCTGGTTCTGGTAAGTCAACGCTTATGAATATTATTGGTTGCTTAGATCGTCCAACTGAAGGCGAATATAAGCTGAATGACGTGAATATCTTAACAGCAGACGAGTCAAAGCTTGCTTTAATTCGTAATGAATATATTGGGTTTGTATTTCAGCACTTTAATTTACTGCCTCGTCTTTCCGCGGTGGAAAATGTTGAGCTTCCGCTCGTATATGGTGGTGTGAAGAAAGCGGAGCGTCGTAAGCGCGCTTTGGAGGCGTTAGGTAAAGTTGGATTGGCAGATCGCGTGCATCATTTACCGAACGAATTGTCAGGTGGACAGAAGCAACGTGTAGCGATTGCAAGAGCGATTGCAAATAATCCGACGTTCATTATGGCCGATGAACCAACTGGTGCACTTGATACGAAGTCTGGTGAGCAAGTTATGGATATTTTCACGAAGCTTAATGCAGAAGGCACAACAATTGTTATGGTTACGCATGAAGAGGAAGTAGCAGCGTATTCTTCCCGCCGCATTGTACTGCGGGACGGGAAAGTTACAGAAGATAGAAGGTGTGCGGTATGAGTTTACTAGATAGTATAAAAATTGCCCTCTCTTCTATTTTAGCTCATAAATTGCGTTCAGCTCTTACGATGCTCGGTATTATTATCGGGGTAGGTTCAATTATTACTGTCGTTGCGATTGGGCAAGGCGGGGAAGCGATGCTGAAGTCGAAATTCGCAGGTTCTGGTGGTAATAACCTTATGCCAATTCAATTTAAACCAGATATTAATGATGAGTTTGCTATAGGTGGATTTGAAATGCCGAAGTTAACGGAAGAGGATATTTTGGAAGTAAAACAAGTGAAAGATGTTTCACATGTTATTACGACAAACCAGAATTCAGAGGTGCTTGATGTAAATGATAAAAAAGCAAACCTGAATGTTATTGGTCTTGATAATGAATATTTTGCGGTTAATAAAGTAAAGGTCGTAAAGGGACGTACTTTAAATGAATCAGATATTTCTCATGCAAATAACGTCGTGATGATTAGTACAAAAACAGAAGAGACGTTATTTAAGGGCGTAAATCCAGTAGGACAAATTATTGAGATGAAAGGACAACCGATGCAAATTGTCGGTGTGTATACATCTGATAATGAATTTATGGGATTTGAAATGGAAGAAGCGTTAATCCCTCTTACGTTATGGCCTGTTTTATACGGAACAGATGAAATTCAAAGTATCGCAATTCAAGCTAAAAATATAGACGATTTAGAAGCAGCAGGGAAACAAGCTGTTGATGTATTAAATAGTCGTAAGCCAAGTGAAATTCCGGGTAAATATGAACTGGTTAATTTAAAAGAATTCCAAGAAAATGTTTCTAAAGTTACTAACATTATGACGATGATCATCGGTGGTATCGCTGGTATTTCATTAGTTGTTGGTGGAATTGGTGTTATGAACATCATGCTTGTATCTGTAACGGAGCGTACACGTGAAATTGGTGTACGTAAAGCACTCGGGGCAACACGTAGTAAAATTTTATTACAGTTTTTAATTGAAGCTGTTATGTTAACACTTCTAGGCGGTTTAATCGGAATTGGTCTTGGGTATGGCGGAGCATATATCGTTTCTACATTCGCAAAATGGCCACCACTCGTTTCATGGGAAGTTGTCGTTGGAGGCGTACTGTTCTCGATGACACTCGGTATTATTTTCGGATTAATTCCAGCGAACAAAGCTGCAAAATTAGATCCAATTGAAGCATTGCGTTATGAGTAATTAATAGTGTAGTAGAACTACACATTACCGTTCTAATGGGCGGTTCGTAGCCTCTTGCGTGAGGAAGTGAACCGCCCGTTAGAACGGGTTATATAAATAGAAGGAGGCGTTATAATGGAAGCAAATATTAATACGCAAGATGTGGGTGCGAAGAAGCCATCATTATTAGGAATGATTACTTCTCCAGGTGAGCAATTTGAGAGAATGAAGACGAAAAGTCCGGTTTGGGGGGCATTTTTCCTTTTCATTATATTAACAGCTGTAATTGCAGGGATTAGCATGTATCAAGTAATGAATCATCCTGATGTAATGAGTGAGGTACCTGATGCCGAAGCGGCTAAAGTTGTTGGTTACTTCGGAATAGGAGCAGGTATTGTTGGTGGACTATTTGGTACTGCGATTTGGTTCTTCATTGCGGCAGCTATTTATAAAGTGATTATGATGTTTATGAGTAATGATACTTCATACATGAAATTATTATCTATTTATGTCTACACATATACGATTTCAATTTTAGGTGCAATTGTGAACTTTATTATTAGAATGATTATTGGTGGAGATATTGAAACTTCTTATACAAGTTTAGCAACTTTATTTGAGCCAGGTACAGTTGTTCATGGTGCTGCTTCATCATTCGAAGTTTTCAATATTTGGGCATTAGTTGTAATGGGATTAGGATTACATATTACGGCTGGATTAAGTAAAAAACAAGCAACGATTTTAATTGTTATTTTCTTTATTCTTTCAGTTGGATTTAGTAGTTTAAGTGGTCTAGCTCCAAAATTAGGTGCATAATTCATTCTTTTAGAAAAAGGTGACTCTTCAAAGGAGTCACCTTTTTTATTTTTACCCTTACTTCAAATACCAACAACAAAATTTCAAATACTATCTAGTGTAATTTCAAATTCCATCGGTAGTATTTGAAATTACTCACAGTGAAATCTTTTCTTTATTTTTATATTGTGAAGGTACCGCGGAATACTAGAAAGGTATACCTTTTAGAAACGGGTACTGTGTGAAGCCAGCGACTTTTACAGAGGCAGTTGTTTTGTATGAAGGAATGATTGTAAATCAAATAAAGAAATTAGGTATTCGCCAAGATTATGAAGAGTATTATCAATGTGGTTTAATTGGTCTTTGGCATGCGTATGAAAGATTTGATGCAAAGAAAGGGTATTTCCCTGCATATGCACTTGTAACGGTGCGTGGTTATATATTAGAAAGATTGAAGAAAGAATCTACTGTACAAGAAAGATGTGTATGTGTAGGTGAGTATGAGGATATTTTTCATTTTGAAGATGTTGAAATAAGAGTGAAGGATTTTATGAGTGTGTTAGATGAGAAGGAGAAGTATATTATTTTTGAACGTTTTTTTGTAGGAAAGACGATGGGAGAAATCGCTTTAGAGACGGAAATGACATATTATCAAGTAAGATGGATGTATCGGCAAGCACTCGAGAAAATGCGAGATAGTGTAAGAGGATAAAAATAGCAAATAGAATGGAAGTTAAGAAAATACTACCTTCCATTCTATTTGCTATTAAGGTGATGAATCTTGCATGTTCATTTGGGATAATACATATCCAGCTTTCCATAATTGCTGACTTAGCTTATGGGAACTAATTTGTATCGTTACGGTAGCTCCGTTTGAAAAATGAATTTTAGCTTGTTTAGCTTTTTTGAAAAACTCTATTGTATGAACATGTTTGAAGAAAAGCCAAATACAATTTGGAGAAGCAGGAGATTCTGTTGGGAAAGCGCAAATATATTCTCTATGATTGATCGGAATTGGAACGTTTTGTTTAAATTTAAATTTTGTTTTTACGGCATTACGTCTCCCTTGATAGGTAGAATGAATATTTGTTAGACAAGATTTCTGTATAAGTTGGAGAGCAGTCTGACAGGAGTAAAGATGGTTTCCGCTACTGTCGATGATTTTTGTACGGTAATAAGGGTGTTTACATGGTTCAAGCATCATTGTAGAACTAGAAATAAAAATGTTGTTTTCATTATCCATAATTCTATATCCTCCCTTATAATTTTCATTCTGAATATAATTATATATAAATTAAGTAAATTGGTTGTTAATATTCTATTTCATATTGTAAATTTTGGCTATTCGTTTACAATCAATAGGTGATAGTCTTTCTAATTTGCATCGCTTGTACATATATATGAAAATAGAAAAGAGTAGGCGGTGATATAGTATGAAGAAAAAGTATATTATTATGGCTTTAGTTGTCATCCTCCTAGTATATTTAGCAAACAGCAATCCGAGTAAAGGAGAATATACAGAATGGGCAGCGAAGCAGTTTATGAAGCGTAATGATGTGAGTAAGAAGCTAGATGAAGTTCAAAAAGAGAATGAAGAGGGTCTTCTTGGCGACTTGGCATCGGCCGGTAAAAAGTTAGCGAAAAAGTATGTTGAGCCACAAGTTGGGTTATTAATTGATCATTATACGAAGCGAAATGATTATATATTCTTCTCAACATATACGACTGAGTTTGATATAGGTGAAGAACATTATAAGTACGTATGCGTCGGTTTTTCAAAGATTTTTATTCCGATTGAAATGCCGAAGAAAAAAGACGAATCTGCAAAATGATGCAGATTCGTCTTTTTCATTTTATAGAGTAATTGGAATTTCAGATACATTTTTTTCTACAAGGCGAGCTCCCTTTTTTCTTGTATTTTCATCAATGGATGAAAATACAGATGAGGCAAGGATTGTATCCATTACTTGATTTACGACTTTTGCATCAATTGGTGTGATGGGCATATCGATAGAAAAAACGACTGTTTTTCCATCTTCTTTCGCGAAAATCAATTCCAGTACTTGCATGTGTTATTCCCTCCTTTGTATTTATCCCGCTATTTACGGGATTCGGGTCTGCCGGTTAAATTGCGAGCTAATAATCAGCGGGGATGAATAAAATCCCTACTGATCTGAAGTTTTACTTTATAGTTTAGAAAGATCTGATGTGCTTACAAGTTGTACAGCGTGAAGTGGTGATGCCTGTAAGGAAGCAAGAGCATGAGCTACGTTGTGTACTTGATCTAAGCTCGCATTTGTTTTAACACGTTTAAATTGTTTGCTCTTGAAAACTGTTTTGCCATTCTTATCTAATCCGTTGTTTAATACTAGACGTAAAGTTAAATCCATTACGATTGTTTCAATTGCCATGTGTATCACCTCCTTTCACTTTATAAATAGGGCGTGAATGTCATGTTTTGGCGTGAAATTTTTTCTTTTTTTTGGTACCCTTAAAAGATTAAGAGAGGAGAATTCTGGATAATGAATCGTAAATGGTTATTTTGGATTCCTGTATTACTATGGATGGGGCTGATTTTCTATTCTTCGGCACAACCATATAAAAAGCAGGATATGCGTTCAGATATTGAACAATATGTAAATGTTGAATTTGTAAAAGAGCATTTTTCATGGGTATCTATTGATTATGGTGGAGGAACCCCTGTTAGTATTGCGAATAAAGGTGTAGGCGGATTTATTGAGTTTTTCCTTCGTAAAGGTGCTCATTTTATGGTGTTCTTTATGCTAGGTTCATTGATTTATTACGCTTTTCATCGATCAGGTCATTCGAGGAAAAGATGTTTTATATATGCCATTCTTTTCGTTGCGGGTTATGCAACATTTGATGAAATTCACCAATGGTATACGGGGGACCGTACACCAATGTGGCAAGATTCATTGCTTGATACGTGCGGCGGATTAACGGGAATTATAATAAGTAATTGGTTTTGGAATAGAAAAAAGCGCTAATCTCATTTCGAGATTAGCGCTTTTTTTGCAGGTAGTAAAACTTCCGGTAACCGACCTGATTCAAGTTTCACTTTATACACCAAGTAATTCTTTTAGTTCGTCTGTTGATAGTTCAGTCATCCAGCTATCACTTGTGATGACCGCATTGTTTAGAGATTGTTTTCTTTCTAGCATTTCATCGATTTTTTCTTCTAATGTTCCTGTTGTAATGAGTTTGTGAACATGAACAAATCTTTTTTGACCAATGCGATATGCGCGGTCTGTTGCTTGATTTTCCACAGCTGGATTCCACCAACGATCGTAGTGAATGACATGGTTGGCAGCAGTTAAGTTTAATCCTGTTCCCCCAGCTTTTAAGGATAAGATGAAAATGTCATACGTTCCGTTTTGGAACTCCTCAATCATCTTGTCACGATCTTTTTTCGGTACACTACCGTTTAAGAAGAGGACACGCTGGCCAAATTGTTCTTCTAGCACACGTTTTAGCATGTTTCCCATGCCGATGTACTGAGTGAAGATGAGGCAACTTTCATTTTGATCTTTTATATTTTCGATGAGCTCCATTAACGTTTTTGTTTTCATAGAGCGTTCAACGACATTTTGTGGTTCTTCTTCTTTTAAATAAAGAGCAGGATGATTACAAATTTGTTTTAGCTTGTTCAACATAAGTAATATAAAGCCGCGTCTTTCAATTCCGCTTAATCCTTCTACATTTTGCAGTGTATCTTGAACAAGTTGTTCATATAAGGAAGCTTGTTCACCAGTAAGAGGACAGTAAGCTTTTTGTTCTTGTTTATCTGGTAAATTTAATGCGACTGTTTGATCTTTCTTCGTTCGGCGCAGTAAAAATGGTGAGATAAACCGTTGGACTTGCTGGATTTTTCCTTCATCACGATCTTTTTCAATCGGTGTGACGAAGCGGCGTTGGAATTGTCCTAAGCTTCCGAGATATCCATGATTAATAAAGTCGAAAATGGACCAAAGTTCAGCGAGGCGATTTTCCATTGGTGTACCAGTTAAAGCGATTTTGTGATTTGCCTGCAAGTTTCGTACTGCTTTCGACTGTTTCGTATGTGGGTTCTTAATATTTTGTGCTTCATCCAAAATAACAGCATCCCAGCATAATGAAGTCAGTTCTTCCTCATCGAGTTGAGCCAATGCATAAGATGTTAATACAACATCTGCTGATTGAAGGAAATCTTCAAATGAATTGCCCTTCTCTCTATTACTTCCGTAATGTAATTGGACACATAAATTCGGTGCGAAACGCTCAAATTCTTTTTGCCAATTTCCAAGAACAGATGTCGGCGCTACGATTAATGCAGGGCCTGTTTTGAGATTGTTTTCTTTTATATATAGTAAGTAAGAGATTGTTTGAATACTTTTCCCGAGTCCCATATCGTCAGCTAGCAATGCTCCAAATCCAAGCTTTCGTAAATATAATAACCATTCAATACCATGTTGTTGATACGGACGAAGTGTTGCGTTTAGTGAAGTAGGGACATCTACCTTTGGAATATCTCCAATATGAAGCAGCTTTTGGAATAGTTCCTCATAATATCCATCTAGTTCGATTTCAATATCAGTAAACGGACTATCATCTTCTACAATTTCTGTTTCAGCCGTATTTGATAAATGTTGCTGCAGGACATCTTTCATCTCTAGTCCGTATTTATCGGCACGGTTCATGAGTTTCCTTACTTCTTCGATAAAGGCTGGATCTAGTCGCATCCATTGACCATTTATATTAAATAGACGTTTGTTTTGTTCAACGAGCTCGAAAAATTCGCTTTCTGATAAATCAATGCCGTTCGTCGAAATGCGCCAGTCAAAATTAACGAGCGTATTCATACCGAAGAACGATTGTGTTTGTGCTGTATTTTGCTTCAACTGGACACGTAATTTCGGTTTTGTTGCTTTTAAATTTTGCCACCATGATGGTAGTAAAATTGTAATGCCGGCTGCAAGTAATTCGTTGCTTGCATCTGTTAAGAAGTTCCAAGCTTCTGTTTCAAAGAGCTCATTTCGGAATGTATCTCCTTCTTTTAACCACGGTATGAGCTTACTAAAACCTTCTTGTGTTTCTGTAATCCGTTCTTCGTAATCGTGCCATCTTTTCGGTAAGGAATCGATGTTTTCATATACATATATGCGATGAGCCCCGCGCTTTGGTGTCACAATTGTTTCAAGCTTCCACATTTCAAATTCTTCTTGTGGTTCTTGTAGTCTTAGTCCGATTGTAAACGGAAGATCATCTTCAATATAACCGATTTTTCGAAGCCAATCTTCTTCATGTAGTGCTGTTTCCAATTGTCTTTTCGTAAAGTCGTAATGTTCATATAGCCTTTTAGCATCTTCCCAGCCGTCATTTGAGCGATTATCTTGTAATATGCTTTCATTAACTGCTGCTGAGAAAAGAGATGCTAATGTATCATCTTCAATTGGTGTATTTTGAACTTTCCAAGATGGCTGTTTAGGCCAATGATTCATATCTGGTACGAAGCTACCACTCGTAAAGGCGTCCCATAATTCATTTGCATCTTTCGTAAGTGCTGTAATAGGTCCGTTTATTTGTATATGTGCAAAGGAATTCATCGGTTTGTTTGCAATGTATTCAAAGGCTTGTGCATTTGTTAGGAGCACACCTTGTTTTCCTTCGAAGGTTGCTTCTTTTAGAGAAGTACCGTAGAAAGAAGTGGAGTGCCATGTGAATGCATTTCGTTTCCAACTTTTTACGGATAATGGAGTACCGCTGTCATCTTCTCCCCAAAGGAACCAACCTTGACTAACATGCTGGAGCCTAATTGTTACTTCAGTTTGATTGATCATCGATTAATTTTCCTTTCCGTAATTCCTCTTGTAGTGCACGCAGACGTGAATGGAGATTGGCGATGTGAATAATGAAAGCATCCCATTCATCGGTGCGTTTTAATCGTTTATACAATGTACGTAATTTCTTTAAGTAACGAACTGCGCGTTTATATGATTTACGATTTCGTTCTTCAATCGCCTCTACAGCAGCAAGATGGTAAAGAGGAAGTGCCACTTCTGGCGCTTCTTTTTCAATATCTTTCAGTGGCTCTTTCAACAGCTCAATTGCTTCAAATCCATATAGGAGATGAAGCTCTGCCCATGTACGATACTGTTTTTTCGCGAGTACGTACTGTTCATAGTTTGTGAAACTATACGGTAATAGTTCTTGTAAGATCATTTCGAAACCAGCTTGTTCATTTGTATGTGTTGCATATGTTTCATACATGATTACAAATAGCCGAACGACATCTTTTATGAAAATCGTATTTTCGTGATCTTGGATCGTTTTCTTTACTTGTTTATACGTAAAGGAAAGCCAGTTTTTTGCACGATCCCAATGCATGGCACTTAATAGTTCTTCTAACCAATAGAAGTATAGACTCACAACAGAAGCAGGCTGTTTTTTTAGTAAGTCCATCGCTAGTAGATCTTCGTCATTTAAAAAGAGAAGATGAGAAGACGCTAACGCTTTAGATAGTGGATTGATTTTTGTATCGATTCGTTTTTCTTCTTCTTGTATTTTCTCTTTATTGTTTAAAAGTTCACTCCATATGTGACGATAAATGAAAAATCGCTCTTGCGTATAAGCGTCGGTAGAGAAGAATACTTCATGAACGAGACGAGCTGTTTCTTGTAAAATTATTTCAGACTCTGAAGGAATCGCTTCTGATTGTAAGTCCCGAACGATGGATTCCACTTTGTCTACAAATAGGCGAATGACATTAACAGGTTGGTGATAAGAATATGTTTTGTTTGCTTCGAATGCCTGAATTTCTTCTAATAATTTTTGAAAGCAGTAAAGTGCTGCGTGTAACCTGAATAATTCATGTATCGCAATGACACGCGGAGCTTTCCGCTCAAGTTTCGTATAGAAATCTGTAAAGATACTCATAAGAAAATACATTTGTTTATAAGTAAGCCGAGCTTGTTCTTTTTTAAATGATTCATATTCTTTTTCAAAATATGATTCCCAACTTTTATAGTCAGTTTCTTCAAAAGCTGATGATTGTAATACTTGTCTTGCAGTTCGAATAGGGGGAAGGGAAGGTTTCGTATTATTTTTAAATAAAGTTAATACATCTCCTACTTGCCCGAAACTAGACGCTGCAGATAGTAATACAGCGAGCATATGCTCACATTGTGTTGGTGCGAAGCAATCACAATAGCTTTCAGCGACGTTACGAATCGGAATATGAACGCTATATACGTTGCCTTCCGCATCTACAGTTCCTGATAGTGTATAACCATCAAAGTCAACGTTATAGACAACACCACTACGATATAGGTGCCGAGCTGTAGCGACATGTTCCTGATCAGCTGTTTGCTGTGGATCTAGTCCTTGAACGAACTCATTCGCAATCATCATAATTTCATCTTTCGTAATTGAGTGTTGCAGCATAATATTCCTCCGTACACATATTTCTTTCCTTTACCATTATAAACAAAAAATGCTCAAAACAGAAAAAATGAAATTTGGATTACATAACTTGAAAATCATGGTAATATATAAAATGTTAATTTCGTATATTACTATATATTTATAGGAGGGGAAGTTGTGTCAGATTTACAAGCGAAGTTTGGTAATGGTATGAACAAGTTGCAAGAGGGAATTGAGCAAGGAAAGATGAAGTTGCAAGTTGCACAAGAGGTTGCACAACTAAAGAAAATTACGCAGGAGAAGTTACAAGCGAAAACTGAAATTTTGTTGGAGCTTGGTCAAACTACATATATGCAACTGCGCAATGATGAAGTTCGAATAGAGGTATTGAAAGGAATTGTAGAACCGGTACAAGAGCTTGATATTGCTATTTATAACATGCGTAAGCAAATTGCTAATTTGCAGAATCAAGGTCAGAAAGGGCAGTGTAGCTGTGGTGGCTCATTATCATTAAATGATAAATTTTGTGGACAGTGCGGGAAAGAAAATGAGTTACTCCTTCAAACAAACAATGTTGAAAATAAATCATGTTCTTCATGTAGTGAACAAATCGAAACAGAAGCTATATTCTGTCCAGTTTGTGGTATGAAGCAAAGTAAGGAGTGAGGAACATGTATTGTAAAACTTGTGGTTTAGAACAGTCTGATGTATCAAATTATTGTACGCATGATGGGTCTAGTACAGGTGGTGTAGCAAGTCATATTATATTAGCGCCTAAAGACTCAAAATATTGCCGAACTTGTGGAGTGGAAAGTAAAGAAACTGCTACATATTGTGAGAAATGCGGCGATTCCTTACTAGTAGGTATTAAGAAAAAAGAAATGAAAACGAAATTACCAGACCAGGGTGTACAACTAAATGTGGGTTCATCTGGAATTGCTTTGAAAAAAGGCTTACTTGGTGGTGGTCTGGCAATTATATGCATGTTTTTGGCTGGCTGGATTAGTAGTTTAATTATCGATGCAGCGATGAATGATTTAATGAGAACGATGGTTACAAATACGAACGGTATGCTGGATATGACTACCATTAATCAATCTTTCATTGGCATAGCGCCATTAATTTTAATGTATCATTTAGCGGGTCTTGAAGTCAGTGGAAGTGGTACATACATAATGTCATTTATTCTTCATGTCCCATTGTTCATTTTATTAACTATTCCAGCACTTATATTAGGTGGAATTGGCTTTTTTGTAGAGAAAAAAAAACCGTCTATTGTTTGGCGTGAGAAGCTAGTAACAGCATGTATTATCGGTATTGTATATGGAATTTTCTTATGTGTTATAAGTTTTGTAGCAAGTTCTTCTACGACGATTTCTCAATTCTATGAAACAATGACAATTAATGTTAGTTATTCTCATATTATTAGTTTGTTGTACGGTATTATATTTGGTTTATTATTTAGCTTTATTGGCATGAGTATTGCAGCGGGACCACATCGTATGCTTTCCGCAATTAGTCAAAGTGTTCCATATGCAGCATCTATTTATTATAGTGTAGTGACTGTTTTAAAAGGATTAATCATTACATTTGGTATTATACTTATTACGATTTTATTTAGTAGTTCAAAATCAATGGGACCAATTGATTTCCCTGAGAAAACATATAAAGCATTAATTTCATTAGAAGCAACACCGTATATGTGGAATATGGCTCACTTTGCTCCAACTGCAATTGAATGGGCGAACATGGAGAAAGAAATACAGAACTATCCAGGAGGAAAAGGGCCGTTACATTTATCATATACATCAGGCATATCATTAAATGGTACGTCTTTAAAAGATGTGGCAATTGCTAATGGTGCTTCTGCTAAAGAAATTAAATATATGGATGATTTCAATTCCTACATGCATTGGTGGGGTTTATTAATTTTAATACCATGTATCTTACTATTTAGAGCTGGAATGAAATTAGCTCAATATCCAATGAAAAATATATATGTAACAATTGCGATGTTTAGTGCGGTTTATACTGTGATGATGCTTTGTGTAAATGGATTAGCAAAAATCCAAATCGAAGCTTCAGGTAGTAAGGAAATTATGAAGGAATTTACGGGGATTTCTGGTCCGCTATTATCGATTCAAAGTAGCACGATGTATTTAATAGTAGGTAGCTTTATTCTTTCTTACGTATTAGTGTTTGCTGGGATGAAGTTGGTAAAAAAATAAGGGGGAGAATCGCTTGAAGTTTTGTGGAATATGTAATGAAAAAGTTGCAGACCATTTAAATTTTTGTCCAGAGTGTGGAAGTAAGATAGAAGAAATAGCTGATCAAGCAGCTTCTTCTCGTTCAGAAATACAACGGGAAACAAAGCCGGTGAAAAGTAAGAAGAACATATTTTTACTGCTAGGTTTTCTTGTTATTTTTGCTATATTGTTCGGAGCATATAAATTTGGTGCAAGCAAGTTTTCAAAGGAAAAACAAGTAAACGTTATGATTGAGGCGTTTCAAAAGAAAGATGCGAATGCAATTGATGAGTTTGTAAAGGTAGATGATCCGAGCTTAAAGATTAAGGCAGAGGATATTAAGGCATATATCCGTTATTTAAAAGACAACCCTTCATATAATAAAGAGCTGCTGTCTTATTTACAAAGAGAGACAGTGGATCAAAAACTAGCAAGTGATAAAGCATCGTTTAAAGATGGACAAATTATAGAAGACGGAAAAGAATGGTTTTTATATCCGAAGTATAAATTTAGCATGAAATCGTATTATATGAATGTAAGTACAACTGCGAAGAATGCAGAAATATATGTGAATGATAAGAAAGAAGTAGAATTGTCTAATGACAAAACTTCAAAAGAAATTGGTCCATATTTTCCGGGTTCTTACGTTGTAAAGGCAAAAGCAAAGTCAGAGTTAACTGAGTTAGAAACAGAAAAAGAAGTAGATTTAGCAGATGAAAAAAGTGCGAAGGTAGATGTAAATTTATCATTAGAAGGCAATTATGTAACAATTTCCTCTGATGAAAATGATGCAAATGTAGTTGTGAATGGTAAGAAGCGTGGGAAGTTAAGCCGCGGAAGTTATAAACTTGGTCCTGTACCAACAGATGAAACGGTAGAAGTGCATTTAGAGAAAAATGCTGAGTTTGGCTTAATTAAATCAGAAAGCGTTAAAGTTGGAGACCAAAGCACCTATTACTTAAAATTCCCGAAAGAAACATCAAGTTCAGCAGTGGGCGAATTTGTAAAAAATCATATTTATGATAACGTACGTGCAATTTCATTAAATGATTTTAGTTTAATTGAAAATAATTATGATAAGAGCGGGAAATCGTATAAGGAAGACCGTGATTATATACAGTATTTACACAAAAAAGGAATTACAGAAGACTTATTAACGATGGAAGTTCGTAATGTAGAGCGTCAAAGTGATACGAAATATAAAGTAACGACATATGAAGAGTATCATATTCGTTACGGTGATGGATCTGTGAAGTTCAAAAGTTTTAACAACGAACATATTGTAACTGTGAATGGAAATGGAAAGATGTTGTATCATTCTCTTGGTGCAAATAATACGTTGAAATCAGAAGATGTATCTGGTCCAACTCGTTAATATGAGAGAGGCTGTTCAATATTTGAACAGCCTCTTTTTATAGCTAAATCGATATTTCGTGTCAAACCGTTGATATATCGTAAGTTATGATAGATATAATTGAAAAATCGTTGATATATTGCGATTTATGATAGATATATTCGGAAAATCGTTGATATCTTTTTTTACAATTATGAGTGCGTTTCCTTTAATATCGCTTGTACATATGGATCATGTAATATTTGCTCTATAATTGGTAACATGTTTTGTTCAAATGGAATGTCGATAGGAAATGGCTTTTGAGAGCCTGGTTTTATTCCATATTGCACAATTTTGTAATGTGTATTTTTTTCTGACTTGAGCACAATTAGCTTATAGCGATTATCATCGCCAGCGAGTGAGAAATCAATAGAAGTAGCGTTATATGTTACTTCATCTTTATATATGTACGGTTTTGGCGTACCAATCCAGTCTATTTTTGCTTGTACATTCATGGGCATAGCCTCCTCATATGTATTATAAATAAATAAAAGCCAGCTCTCAATAAAGAGAACCGGCTTGTAATTTAGCAGTCATTGGTTATTTTAAAATTTTCACTTTAACAGTTTTGCGGCCCCATTTTTGAGCAGCACTATCTGATCCAAGTAAGATATCGATACGGTTACCTTTAATTGCACCACCAGTATCTCCAGCGATAGCTTCTCCGTAACCTTCTACCCATACTTTAGATCCTAATGGGATTACTTTCGGGTCAACAGCAATCATTTTCATGTTTGGATTCGCAGTTAAATCATGACCCATTGCAGTTAATACACGGCCGCCATATGTGCCACCGTTTTCGCTCGGATGAGCTGTATATGCTGTAGCTACAACTGTTAACTCACGACCACCAGATGGTTCGCTAGTTTCAGCAGCTTTCACAGTAGGCTTAGCAGCTGGTTTTGCTTGTGCTGCAGGTGTGTGAGCCTTAGCTGGTGCTTCAGCTTTAGCAGGAGCAGTTGTTTCTTGTTTCTCAATTACAGGTGCTGTACCTGTTAAGAAAGGAACATGAACATAAGCTGTTTTCCCGTTATATTCAAATTGTAACCACTCATTTTGTACTTGGTTCGTTGTTTCGATTACATCGTCTTTCTTCAACTTTCCAAGAATTTCTGAGTTTGTGTTCGCTTCAGCACGTACGTTTAATACGTTAGCTGTTACGTAGTAGATGCTTTTTGTGAACTCTGCACTTACGAATGCGTCTTTACCGTCTAAAGTAACTTTTGACCATCCGTTCTCTGTATTTTGAACATCTATTTTATTACCGTTTAGTAATTTACCGACAACTTTTGATTCAGTAGTAGGGTTTTCGCGTACGTTTAGTACGTCTGTTGTTACAACAGTTTCTGCATTAGCAGATGATGTGAAAATCCCAAGACCAAAAACTGCTGCTGTTGCTATTCCAATTAATTTTTTCATGATAGCCTCCATTGCGTTTGTTTTCGTGTCCTCATTATAGCAACAGATTTTTTCGGATTTGGGGAAAACACACAATTACAAACCATTCGTAATCAGTCGTTAACATCCTGTAATATAACAAAAAATATAGGAAAGCGTTTTTCATTCTATATGACTCATAGGTTGCTGGTTATATTCAAAATATTTAATACAACATATTTTTTTCGACGTAAATAAAAATATTACAGGAATGTTACATGATGTTTACTAAACGATTACATTCCTTGAGTATTTTACCGTTTTATGGGTAATATAGTTATATAAACATAAACATTTTGTTTGTGAAGCTATAAACACGTGCTATATACTAGCAAAAAAACCGCATAATTGTTACAAAACGAAAGGGTTGCAAGGAAGAAATTCGCCCTTTTTTACATATGTAACACATCCTTTTTTAGGAAAATACATTCCTATCCGCGTTTTTCTCACACAATTTGACAGCAGTATTTCTAACTTGTAGCTCTTGCAGAGTGAAAAGGTTATACGAAAGGTAAGGCTGTCTATAAGAATTCGAATTGGTGAAGGTGAAAGTAAGAAAATCACCGCAAAATTATAGTTTTCTATCCGATTTTACATATCGAAATTTATGTTATTTATAAAAGCGAAACCTACGAAGGGGGATTTGATGAGGAAACTGACAAAAACATTCATCGTTTCATTAACATTATGTATTGCATTTACAATTTGGGGGATTATTCCCGAATCTATTATTGGAAAAGGTAGCTTAGGAAATGTAACAACTGCAATTCAAACTGCATTAGTTAGTAAGTTTGGGTGGTTTTATATTATTTCCGTTTCTATTATTTTAGGTGTGTCTATCTTTTTAATTGTTTCGAAATACGGTTCTATTCGTTTAGGTAAAGATGATGACGAACCTGATTATAGTTATATGACATGGTTTGCTATGCTATTTAGTGCTGGTATGGGTATCGGCTTAGTTTTCTGGGGCGTTGCTGAACCATTAAACCATTTGTACGCACCTCCGTTTGGAGAAGGTGCAACTGAGGAAAGTGCGCGCCTTGCATTGCGTTTTTCATTTTTCCATTGGGGATTACATCCTTGGGGACTATATGCGTTTGTAGCGTTATGTATTGCTTATTTTACCTTTAGAAAAGGAAAAGCAAGTACGATTAGTGCGACGGTAGGTCCGTTATTTAAGGGCGGGGAACACGGGCGTATTGCTCATTCATTTGATGTGTTAGCTGTTTTCGCAACTGTGTTTGGTGTTGCAACTTCATTAGGTCTCGGTGCAAAACAAATTGCAGGTGGTGTTAGCTATTTAACATCTATTCCGAATTCATTAACGACACAGTTAGTTATTATTGCAATCGTAACAGTTCTTTTCATGTTATCTGCACAAACAGGTCTTGATAAAGGAATTAAATATTTAAGTAATACGAACATTATTTTTGCATTTGCACTTATGATCATTGTATTATTTGCAGGTCCAACAAACTTTATTATGAATTACTTCACTTCAACAATAGGTTCTTATATTCAGGAATTGCCAAGTATGAGTTTCCGTTTAAGTCCATTGGATGAAGGCGGAAATCAATGGATTCAGTCATGGACAATTTTCTATTGGGCATGGTGGATTGCATG